>NZ_JBJZOK010000010.1:0-266564 GCF_047200615.1 Nocardia sichangensis | reverse complement strand
AATGTCCGACCCTCCACACGGGGAGTGAAAAGGCCGGAACCAAAAAATATTTGGCACTGACATTCATCGACACACTATTGAGTTCTCAAAGAACACACGCACACACATTCAATCCGAATTACTTCGGACCTTCAGTGAGGCAACTTTTCCAGCTTAGCTCATTCGCTCACCCGATCAAAATCGGGCTCCCGATCGAGCCAGTGTGATCGCCAGGCGCTCCTCGTCCTACCTCGTTTCCCGGTCCTTCCGCTCGGCGTCTCCGCCTCGCTTCTCGGCTCCGGGTCGGTGTCCGTGTCGCTCTGACTTGGAATAAGTTACGCGGCGGATAACGCTTCGTCAAATCGCCTGCCCAGCGCGCTTTTTCGCAGGTCAGCGGCGTGCGCGCGGCGAAACTCCGGCGCGAATGACACAAGTGTGATTCAGACCACGACAAGATCGATTGGCAGCGCTTCTACGACAATGCGCCCGTCGGCGATCAGCCACCCAGCGGAGCGCGGCGCGGAATGACTTTGCGATACGTGATCCGCCAGCCAACGGGTTCTCGCACCACCACGTCCTCATACGTAACGCTTCCGCAGCGACCATCGGCGGCGATCCCGATTCCCTTCGACAACACCTGTGCGCGGTCGGCCTCACTTTCGGTGACGATCACATTCGTGACGTGATGGCCGACCGGATTCGCGTCGCCGAGCGCGAGGGCCGCGTCACGCACAGCGGCGATGCCGCGCAATTCGCCGTATCCCATGGCGGTCAGGTCGTAGACGACCTCCGCGCTGAACAGCTCGTCCATGCGATCCAGTTCGCCCGCATCGATGATGTGGCCGTGCCGGGCGATGAGGTCGGTGATATCGAGGCGGTCTTCCACTGAGAGCGTCATGCGCAGCACCGTAGTGCCGCTTCCCGCATCGGGCAGCCGAGTATCCGCACGCCGCGGCGGCCTTCGCTCAGCCAGGCTCGTCCGCCGCACGAAGTAGTTTGGCGCCGAGCCGGGCGAGCAGCTCTTTCATCTCGACGGGTTCGACGACCTCGAAGTCCAGGTCGAGGTGCGCGATGCGGAGGGCGGTCCACTCCAGCGAATCCGCGGAGGTGCGCAAGAGACAGGTCCGCTCGTCCAGCGGTTCGACTTCCTCCGCGCGAACGCGGAACGTCTCGGCCAGCACGGCGGCGCGGGCATGCACCCGCAGCACCACGGGACGAACCGGTCTGGAGCGCGCCAACTGGCTGGTCACGAAACTCGCCGCGTCGGCGGTGGGCAGCGCGCGAGGTGCGCAGCGTATTCCGATCGGCCGCGGTGACGTCACACGGTCCACGCGGAAAGTGCGCCAATCGGCGCGGTCGACATCCCAGGCGACCAGGTACCAGCGCCGACCCGCCGAGACCAGACTGTGCGGTTCGGCGAGGCGGCTGCTTTCCGTATCGGTCTTGTCGCTGTATCGGAAGCGGATCCGCTCGCTGTCGCGCGCGGCGGCGGCCAGGACGACCAACACCTCGGGATCGATCATCGGACCGGCGGCGGGCCCGCCGAGCGAGACGGTGGTGGCGTCTATCGCGTCGACTCGGCGGCGCAAGCGCGACGGCAGGACCTGCTGCAGCTTCACCAGGGCGCGAGCAGCCGATTCCTCGATACCCGCGACCGCGCCCTGCGCCGCGCCGCGCAGTCCGAGCGTGATCGCGACCGCTTCCTCGTCGTCGAGCAGCAGCGGCGGCAGTGCCGCGCCCGCTTCCAGGCGGTAGCCGCCGATCGCGCCGAGGCTCGCGACCACCGGATACTCCAGCTCGCGCAGACGCTCCACGTCCCGGCGCACCGTCCGCACCGTGACGCCGAGCCGCGCGGCCAGTTCGGGACCGCTCCATTCGCGGCGGGTCTGCAACAGCGACAGCAGCTGGAGCAGTCGCTCGGCGGTCCGGGTCACGTACTCGAGTATGGCCGCGAAGGAGGACAGAAACCGACCTCATCGCTGCCTAGCGTGAGGTCCGTGCATGCAGATCGAGACACCATCAGGATCGTCGGGGCTCGCGAGAACAATCTGCGCGATGTCTCGCTGACGATTCCCAAAGGCAAGATCGTGGTCTTCACCGGCGTCTCCGGTTCGGGCAAGTCGTCGATCGTCTTCGGGACCGTGGCGGTCGAATCGCAGCGGCAGCTCAACGAGACCTTCACCTGGTTCATCCGCAATCGGCTGCCCAAATACGAGCGTCCGGAGGCGGACGCGATCGACAACCTGGCGCCCGCCGTCGTCGTCGATCAGAAGCCGATCGGCGGCAATTCCCGTTCCACGGTCGGGACCATGACCGACATCCACTCCGTCATCCGCGTCCTGTTCTCCCGGCACAGCGTGCCGAGCGCGGGCGAGGCCACGCGCTATTCGTTCAACGATCCGCTGGGCATGTGTCCCGCGTGTGGCGGTCTCGGCAATGTGGTGCGGCCGGATCTGGGCAAGCTCATCGACCGCGGCAAATCGCTCAACGAGGGCGCCATCACCTTCGGGCCCTTCGCGGTCGGAACGTTCCAATGGCAGCTCTACGCCGAGTCGGGGCTCTTCGATCCGGACAAGCCGCTGCGGGACTTCACTACCGAGGAATGGCGATTGTTCCTGTATGGCAAGGGTTTCCGGGTGCCGCGCAAGAATCGGAACGGTTCGGCGGGAAACAACGCGTACGAAGGCCTGTTGGAGCGGTTCGACCGCCTCTACATCAAGCGTGATCTCACCGCGTTGTCGGACAAGAATCGCGAAGCCGCCCGCGCGGTGGTCACCGAGGAGGTCTGCCCGGACTGCGGGGGCGCACGGCTCAACGCCGCCGCGCTGGCGAGCCGGATCGATGGCCTCGGCATCGCCGACTACGGAAGGCTGGAGATCACCGACCTCATCGAGGTGCTCGACCGCCTGGACGATCCGGTGGCTCGGCCGATCGCCCAGGCCGCCGTCGCCCGGTTGCGCCGGATCGAGGAGGTCGGGCTCGGCTACCTGTCGCTCGATCGGGAAACCGCCACTTTGTCCGGCGGCGAGGCGCAGCGCCTGAAGGTCGTCCGGCATCTCGGCTCCAGCCTCACCGGCATGACCTATATCTTCGACGAGCCCAGCGTCGGCATGCATCCCCGGGATGTGGGCCGGCTGAACACTCTGCTGAGCCGGCTGCGGGACAAAGGGAACACGGTGCTGGTGGTGGAGCACTCCCCCGATGTCATCGCCGTCGCCGACCATGTGGTCGACATGGGGCCGGGCGCCGGTTCCCGCGGCGGGCAGGTGGTGTTCCAGGGCACCGTCGATCGCTTGCGGCGTGCGGAGACGCCGACCGGTGCGGGCCTGCGCCGGGTGCGGCGGGTGAAGGAGGACGTCCGCGAGCCGGCGGGATGGCTCACCGTCGCCGATGCCGACGCCTACAACCTGAAGAACCTCACCGTACGGTTTCCGACGGGTGTGCTCACTGCGGTGACCGGCGTGGCGGGCTCCGGGAAGAGCACGCTGGTGTCCGGCGCGTTCGTCGCGGCGCATCCGCAGGTCATCGCGGTGGACCAGGCCGCGATCGCCGCCTCCCGGCGCTCCAGCCCCGCCACCTATCTCGGCATCATGGATCCGCTGCGTCAGCTGTTCGCCAAGCGGCACGGTGTCCGACCGGGCTTGTTCAGCTTCAATTCCGACGGCGCGTGCGGCGAATGCGACGGCGCCGGAGTGATCTTCACCGACCTGGCGTACATGGATCCGGTCACCACGATCTGCCAGGCCTGCCACGGACGCCGATACCGTCCGGAGGCGCTCGCTTACGAGATTCGCGGGGCGTCCATCGCCGACGTGCTGGAGATGCCCGCGGCGGAAGCGCTGGACTTCTGGGCCGCGGACGGGGACCGGCGGATCGGCACGCCGTTGCGGTCGCTGCTCGACGTCGGTCTCGGGTATCTCACCCTCGGCCGGTCGTTGTCCTCGCTGTCCGGTGGCGAACGCCAGCGCGTCAAGCTGGCCGATCACCTCCAGCGTCGCGCCGAAGCCGCTGTCTACGTGCTGGACGAGCCGACCACGGGGCTGCACATGGCCGATGTCGACGCGCTGGTCGGGCTGCTGGACCGGCTGGTCGACGCGGGCAACACGGTGATCGTCATCGAGCACGACCTGGACGTCGTCGCTCGGGCCGACTGGGTGATCGACCTCGGACCCGACGGCGGAAAGCACGGGGGCGAACTCGTTTTCGCCGGGACACCGGCGGACTTGCTGGCGGACGACCGGTCGCTGACCGCGGAATACCTGCGGCGCAGTGTCGTTGCCCGATGATTCCGCCACCGAGGACGTGATCGCGGCATCATGAATCCATGGCGACACGGGAGGTGGTCCGGGCGGGAGCTTTCGCGCGGATCTACGATCCGAGCGCCGGGGAGTCGGAAGCCTGGTACATCAACGATCACACATTCGTTCGCGACGCTGCCGGAAGGTGGCACCTTTTCGGGATCACCCACCTCGAGCCGGCGGATCCGTTCGACGAGATCGAGTTCGCTCACGCCACCGCCGACCGGCTGCACGGTGCGTGGACCAAGCATGCCTCCGCGTTGCGGGTGGACCGGGACTACGGGGAGACGCATCTGTGGGCGCCTTATGTGCTCGGCGCTCACGGCCGGTACTACATGTTCTACGCCGCGGGCGGCGCCGACCGCACCGCCGCGGCGATGAATCTGGCGACCTCGCCCGACCTCTTCCACTGGACCAGATCGGCGGAGGGCCCGCTGTTCCGCGACGGCTACGACGCTCGCGATCCCATGGTGGTGCGCGTCGGCGAACAATGGGTGATGTACTACTGCGCGACCAGCGCCCCGGCGGGTGGTCACCATGTCGTCGCCTACCGCACCAGCGCCGACCTCCTGCACTGGGGCGATCGGCACATCGCGTACACGGACCCGGCCAAAGGCACCGAGGCGGGCAACACCGAATCGCCTTACGTCCTCCGGTACGGGGGATGGTGGTACTTGTTCATCGGTCCGCGCCCGCATTACGTCGGCACCGACGTCTTCCGCAGTGACAATCCTTTCCATTTCCGCATCGGCGACAAGGTCGGACACATCGCGGCGCACGCCGCCGAGGTGGTCGACGAGGACGGCCGCTGGTGGATCACCAGTGCGGGGTGGGGACAGGGCGGGGTACATCTGGCGCCGCTCGGCTTCCCGCAGTCGCGGGTCGTCAAAACGGTTCCGCGCTAAGCGGTCCGAAGCACCGGGCCGAGCGCTATTTCGGCGAAACGCGTCTCCGAGCGCGGTCGCGGCTGGTATCTCTTGAGCGAGTCGAACTCTCCGATCACCCACCTACGGGAGGGACCGGCATGGCCCGTATCGGCATCATCAGCATCTCCGATGGCCGCGACTATGTGCATGCGGGCATCGCCGATTTCATCGCCTCCACCGAGGACCGGCTGGTGGCCGCGCTCGCGGACGCGGGCCACGATGTGGTCCGTGGCGCGGCGCCGATCAGCGACAACGCGTCGGCCGGTGCGGTGGCGCGCGCGGTCGCCGCGGCGGGCGTCGATCTCACCGTCCTGCATTACGCGGTCTGGGCGTTCCCGCATTTCACCATGCTGGCGGCGGGCGCGATTCCGGGGCCGCTGCTGTTGCTGTCGAATATCGACCCGGTCCAGCCGGGAATGGTGGGCATGCTCGCCGCCGGAGGTGCGCTGGATCAGATCGGACGTCGGCACAGCAGGCTGTGGGGCGATCCGTCCGATCCCGAACTCATCGACGCGATCGGCGTGCGCGCGCGGGCCGCGGCAGCCGTGGCGAGCCTGCGCGGTTCGACGTTCGGGCGCTTCGGTGGGCGGCCGATGGGCATGAACACCGCGGTCGCCAACACCGATCAGTGGCAGCGCCTGTTCGGCATCGATGTCGAGGAAATCGATCAGTGGGAGATCGTGCGGCGCGCGGAACTGGCCGACGCGGGCGAGGCGAAGGCCGCGCGCGAGTGGCTGGAGCGCAACACCGCGGGCGTGTACTACGACGGCGCCAAGCTCACCCCGCAACTGCTGGAACGTCAGATCCGCTCGTATCTGGCGGTGCGCGAGCTGATCGACGAGTGGCGCCTGGATTTCTCGGGGATCAAGGGGCAGCCCGAGCTCACCCAGTATTTCGCCACCATGGACGTCACCGAGGCCTTCCTCAACGATCCCTACGACTGGAACGGACCGAAGGAGCCGCACGTCTGCGCGACCGAGGCGGACATGGACGGCGCGCTGACCATGCAGCTGCTCAAAGGGATCGCGGGCACCCCGGTGCTGTTCGCCGACGTCCGGCACTATCACGCCGATCGGGACATCTGGGATCTCTGCAATTCCGGCCAGCACGCCACCTGGTTCGCCGCCCGTAGCGACGATCCGGCGGAGAACCTGGCGAAGGTGCACCTGTACCCGGAGGTGTTCTTCTTTCCCGCGGGCGGCGCCTCGGTGCATCATCTGGCCGCACCGGGCCGGATGACTCTCGCCCGGCTCACCCGGCTCGACGGCGACTACCGCATGCAGCTGATGCTCGGCGAATTCGAGGAATACGACGAGCAGACCAACGAAGCCCTGATGAAGCAGTCGACCCGGGAATGGCCGCACGCGTTCGCCCGGCTGGACGCGCGCGCCGAGGATTTCCTGAACCGCTTCGGCGCCAACCACATTCACGCGGTGCCCGGCGACCACCGAGATGCCGTGCGCGCGACGTGCGAATTGCTCGACGTCACGGTGGACGAGTTCACGCGGTGACGATGTTTCTCGGTATCGACATCGGGACCTCGAGTTCGAAGGGCGTGCTCACCGACGCGCGCGGCACGGTCATCGCCAGGGCCGAGCGGGCGCATGAGGTATCCATGCCGCACCCCGGCTGGGTCGAGCACGACGCGGAGAAGGTGTGGTGGGCGGATTTTCTCGCACTCGCCAGTGAGCTGGTGGCGGCGGCCGGCGGCGCCGCGCTCGAGGGACTCGCGGTGTCCGGCATCGGCCCGTGCCTGTTGCCCGCCGACGCGAAGGGCAGGCCGTTGCGACCGGCCATCCTCTACGGCGTCGACACCAGGGCGAGCGTCGAGATAGCGGAATTGAACGACGAATTCGGCGCGCGGGCCGTGCTCGACCGCGCCGGATCGCCGCTGACCAGCCAGGCTGTCGGCCCGAAAGCCCGGTGGCTGGCCCGGCACGAGCCGGATGTCGCCGCACGCACCGCGATGCTGCTGATGGCGAGTTCTTTCCTGGTGCACCGGCTCACCGGCCGGTACGTGCTCGACCACCAATCGGCCAGTCAGTGCGTGCCCCTCTACGACCTGCGCGAACGTGCCTGGGCGAGCGACTGGGCCGAGCGGATCGTGCCGGGCTGGCGGCTGCCGGAGCTGGCCTGGCCCACCGAGATCGTGGGCCGGGTGAGCGCGGACGCGGCGGCCGCGACCGGACTTCCGTCGGGGCTGCCCGTCACCACCGGGACCATCGACGCCTGGGCCGAGGCGGCCAGCGTCGGCGTCCGCGCTCCGGGCGACGCGATGATCATGTACGGCACCACCATGTTCCTGGTGCAGGTGCTCACCGACCCGCGCCCGCATCCCGGCCTCTGGGGCACCTGCGGCACCTGGCCGGGCACGTATACCCTCGCCGCGGGCATGGCCACCTCCGGCGCGGTCACCGACTGGCTGCGCAAGCTCGTGGGTGGCGAGTTCACCGACTTGGTCGCCGCGGCAGCGGAGGTGCCCGCGGGGAGCAGGGGGTTGCTCGCGCTGCCCTATTTCGCCGGGGAACGCACGCCCTTGTTCGATCCGGACGCGCGCGGCATCGTCGCGGGATTGACCCTCGGGCACGGACGGACCGAGCTCTACCGCGCGGTTCTGGAAGGCATCGCCTACGGAGTGCGCCACAACCTCGAGGCCATGACCGAAGCAGGCGGGCAGGCGGGACGTCTGGTCGCGGTGGGCGGCGGCACCAGAGGCGGGCTGTGGACCCGAATCGTCTCCGATGTCACCGGGCTGCCGCAGCAATTGCCCGCCGACACCGTCGGGGCGAGTCTCGGCGACGCCCTGCTCGCGGCCGAGGCCGCCGGGATCGACACTTCCGGGTGGAATCCCGTCGTCGACACCGTGCGACCGCAGCCCGAAAGTGTCGCGATCTACGACGAGTACTACCGGCACTACCGCGATCTGTACGATCGGACGACGAATATCGCGCATTTCCTCGCGGCCGAACAGCACCGCGCCGGGGCGGCTTCCTGATCGCGAATATCCGTGCGACGATGCACAGTTGCTCCGCGGAACGATACGAGGATGTCATGCCCACGATCACCTTGACCCAGGACAATTTCGACTCCGTCGTCACGTCGCATCCGATCGTGCTGGTGGACTGGTGGGCCGGTTGGTGTGGGCCGTGCCAGTATTTCGCTCCGGTGTACGAAGCGTCGTCGCAGCGGCATCCGCAGATCGTGCACGGCAAGGTCGACACCGAAGCCGAGGTCGCGTTGACCGCTGCCGCCCAGGTGACGCAGTACCCGACGGTGATGGCGTTCCGGGACGGCATGCTCGTCTACTCCGCCGCGGGCGCCCTCGCCTCGGACGCGCTGGAAGACCTTGTGCAGCAGATCCTCTGGCTGGACATGGACCAGTTCCGCCGGGAACTCGCCCAGCAGACCGGCACCCGGCAGTTGGCCGCGACCGGCGGGGCCGCCACGGCGCACCGGGCCGGGCTCGCGCCGACCGCACCCCGTTACGGGTGGCCGGGACTGTGACCGCGCCGGGCGGTGAACTGTGGCGGCTGGACGGCACGCGAACGCGGTCGGTCAGCGCCGAGAATCCGACGGGGGCGCCCGGCGCGGGGGCGCGGGCGACCGACGGCACCGGAGCGCACGCGGCACGACTGCTCGGGGCGGGGTGGAAGATCTCCCCCTCGATCGCGCTCGCCCACGGCGAAACCGCCACGCTGGCCGACGTATCCGGTCCCGGCGTTTTCCGGCATTTCTGGTTGACCACCGAGCGTTCCGTCCTTCGCGGGCTGACGCTGCGGATGACCTGGGACGACGCGGCACGGCCCGCGATCTCCTCGCCCCTCGGCGACTTCTTCTGCAACGGATGGGGCGAGACCGCCCTGCTGAGTTCGGAGATGGTGGTCGTCGCGCCCGCGGGTGGATTGAACAGCTACTGGCCCATGCCGTTTCGGCACCGCGCTCGCATCACGCTCGAAAACCTCTGCGGACGCGAGGTTCCGGTGTACTACCAGGCGACTTACACCGAAGAGGACGTACCGGACGAAGCGGGGTATCTGCACACCCGGTGGACGCGGACCACCGGCCTGGGGAACCCTGCCGTCCACACCGTGCTCGACACGGTGCCGGGGCCGGGCCGCTACGTCGGCACCTACCTCGCCATCCGCCCGGGCGCGCCGGGATGGTGGGGCGAGGGCGAGGTCAAGTTCTTCCTCGACGGGGACACCGAGCATCCGACCATTTGCGGGACGGGCACAGAAGACTATTTCGGCGGCGCCTGGAATTTCGATCTCGACGGGACATACCGGACATATTCCACGCCTTATCTCGGGCTGCATCAAGTGCTTCCGCCGGAGGAAATCTATCGAGCGGATCAGCGCTTCGGCATGTATCGCTGGCATGTGCGCGATCCGATCTGTTTCGACCGCGAACTGCGCGTCACCGTCCAAGCCCTCGGATGGCAGGACGCCGAGACCTATCTCCCGCTGGAGGACGCCGACGTGGCGACCACCGCCTGGTGGTATCAGGCTTGAGCGGAGTCGTCCGCATCCGGTGGGAGCTCCGACGCCAGCAGTTCGTCGGCGCGCGCCAGCGCCGCGTCCATGCCCGCGGTGAGATCGTCCATCACGGTCAGGCCGTCCAGCAGTCCGGTGAGTTCGTCCTGCACGGCGCGCAGCTCGGCGATCGCCGGGTCGACGGGGAACCACGCGACCGAGTCGCGCCACCACGGATCGTCGCAGAGCCATGCCCACAGCACATCACGCACCAGCACCGGGTCGGAGGTGTACATCTGGAACGACTCGGTCGCCGACCCCGCCCGGTGCTCCAACTCGTAGACGCCGTCGGGCAGCAGCCTGGCCCGGATCTCGTGCAGGTCGGCACGGCTGAGTTCGAGCGCGGCGTCTTCCGGCCCGGCCGGTTCGCCGAGCAGGTCGCCGAGCGCTTTCTCGGTCAGCTCCGGCAGCTGCGTCCCGTCTCCCGTGCGGATGCGCACGTCGGTGGGGTCGATGCTCATCGCGACAGTCTGCCCGATACGGCGGCGGAATACCCGAAATGCTCCGGTGCCGGGCGGCGAGGGGCAAGGTGGTCGGTATGGGTGTGCTCCAGACGATCGGACGATTCGCCGGATCGCGCGACGGGCTCGTCCTCGAAATGCGACCGGTTTCCGCCGAGGTGTCGATCCGCCCGCGTCCGCTGTGCGACGGGGGCGGTGTCGGCGACGCGAGCGGGCTTCGATCGGGGCAGGCGCCATGACGACCGTGGCGGGAGTCGACAGTTCCACCCAGGCGTGCAAGGTCGTGGTCTGCGACGCCGACAGCGGTGAGGTTCTCGCTCAGGGGCGGGCCACGCACCCCGAGGGGACCGAGGTCGCCCCGGCCGCGTGGTGGGACGCGCTACAGACGGCGAGTGCGGGATTGCTCGACGACGTCGACGCGGTAGCCGTCGCGGGGCAGCAACAGGGCTTGGTCCCATTGGACGCGGCGGGTGTCCCGGTGCGGGACGCGCTGCTGTGGAACGACGTCCGCTCCGCCGACGCGGCGAAGGAACTGATCGCCGACCTGGGCGGCCCGCGGGCGTGGGCCGATGCGGTCGGCAACGTACCGGTGGCAGGCCTGACCGTCGCCAAACTGCGCTGGCTGGCCGACCACGAGCCGGAACTCGCCGACAACACCGCCCACGTCGTGCTGCCACACGACTACTTGACCTGGCGGCTACGGGGCGGCGGACCGGGACACATGCTCGAGCCGACCACCGATCGGGGCGATGCTTCCGGCACCGGCTATTGGTCACCAGCCGACGGAGACTATCGCGAAGATCTGCTCGCCATGGCTTTTCGTGGGCGCCACCCGGGCCTGCCCCGGGTCCTCGGCCCGGACCAGTCCGCCGGGCACACACCTTCGGGCGCACTGGTCGCCGCCGGAACGGGAGACAACGCCGGGGCCGCGCTCGGCTTGGGCATCACTGATGGCGATGTGGTGGTCTCCCTCGGCACCAGCGGAACGGCATACGCTCGCACCGACCGTCCGGCCGCCGACGCGACCGGCGCGGTGTCCGGTTTCGCGGACGCCACCGGCGCGTTCCTGCCGCTGGTCTGCACGCTCAACGCCGCCCGCATCCTCACTTCGACCGCCGATCTGCTCTGCGTGGATCTGCCGACGCTGGAATCGCTGGCCGCGCAGGAGCCGCCGGGCGCGGACGGCGTGGTCATGCTGCCCTACCTCGCCGGTGAACGCACGCCCAACCTGCCGCACGCCGCGGGCAGTCTGCACGGGTTGCGGCCGGAGGCGATGCGCCCCGGCACAGTGGCCCGCGCCGCCTTCGAGGCTCTGCTGTGTCATCTCGCCGACGCGCTCGACCACCTCACCGAGATCGGCGGGGTCTCGCCGCGGCGCGTGCTGCTCATCGGCGGCGCGGCGCGCTCCCGGCTGGTGGCGGCCATCGCCGCGCAGGTCTTCGGCGTCACGGTGACGGTGCCGGAACCGGCCGAGTACGTGGCGCTCGGCGCTGCCAGGCAAGCGGCATGGGCGCTCAGCGGCACGTCCCGGCCGCCGTCCTGGCCCGCATGCTCGGTCGCGGAGATTCCGCCACCGGCCGACACCGCGACCGGACGGGACATCCGGGCCGCGTATCGGAGGACCCGCCAGGCGCTGTACGGCTGACCACTGTCTTCACCGCAGTCCCTGCGTGCG
This sequence comes from Nocardia sichangensis, assembly GCF_047200615.1. Lineage (NCBI taxonomy): Bacteria > Bacillati > Actinomycetota > Actinomycetes > Mycobacteriales > Nocardiaceae > Nocardia > Nocardia sichangensis. Next base: position 254,693 of record NZ_JBJZOK010000010.1, on the reverse strand, counting down.
CAGCGAACCCGGAAGCGCCCTGTTTCCGCTCTGCGGGTAGCCGATTTTCGTCGCCGGGTGGCGCCTCGACGGCCGGAGGGGTTGGATCACCTCGTCGAAGAGAGGTGGACGAATGACCGATACCCAGGTGCGAAGGGCGGTGACGGCGGAACGAGCCGAACTCGCCGAACTCCTGGCCGGACTGGACGCCGAGGGCTGGGACTCGCCGACCCTCTGCGCGGGCTGGCGGGTACGCGAAGTGGTCGCGCACATCACCATGCCGTATCGCCTGTCGAGCGCGCGCCTGGCGGTGGGGATGGTCGCGGCGTTCGGGAACTTCAACCGCTTGGCCGACCGCACCGCCCGGATGGACGCCGCCACGCTGAGCACCTCGGATCTGCTGAAATCACTGTGGGACAACGTCGATCACCCCTGGCGCCCGCCGGGCGGCGGGCTCTCCAACGCGTTGAGCCACGATGTGATCCACGGGCTGGACATCACCGTTGCCCTGGGCCTGGACCGCTTGGTGCCCGAGGACCGGATGCGCTTGGTGCTGGACACGATCGACCCCAGGACCGTCAAGCTGTTCGGCGCCAAACTCGGCGGCATCGAACTGCGCGCCGACGACCTGGACTTCAGCTACGGGTCCGGGACGGTGCTGTCGGGGCGCGCCCAGGACCTGCTGCTCGTCCTCTGCGGCCGCAAACTGCCCGCCGGACACCTCACCGGCGAGCCCGCGGAGCGATTCACCGCACGCGACTGACCCGACGCCCGTCGCTCACCGGCCGGTTTCGGCGCACGCACGCAGGTAGGCAGCCGTTTCGTCGTCGGCGGGGAAGTACGCTTCGACCGCGACCTCGTCGAGCGTGATGTCGAATGCCGCGCCGAAGGTCGTGATCGTGCTGAAGAGCGCTAGTTCCGTGTCGCGGTGGCGCAGTCGGATCGGCAGCAGGATGTCCGCGATGTCACTGTCCGCGCCGCCCGGCGAGCCGTAGGAGCGCAGTTCCTCGTGCAGCGCGGCCAGTTCGGGATCTCCGGTCGCCATCACCTGGCGCGCCAGGCGGGGCAGCAGGAAAGCGCGGACCTGCTCGAGGTTGCGCAGCCGGGAGGCGAAGCCCGCCGGGTGCAGGCCGAGCCGCATCATGTTGATCGGCGGTTCGAGCAGTCGCGGATCCACACCGTCGAAGAACACGCCCACACAATCGTTGGCCTGCACCAGATTCCAGCGCCGGTCCACCGCCAGCGCCGGATACGGTTCGTGCAGCCGCAGTACCCGCTGCACCGCGTCGCGGGCGCGCCGCAGCGCGGGGTCGTTCCAGTCACTGCGCCGGAACTCGGGAGCGTGTCCGGCGGCGATCAGCGCGCGATTGCGTTCGCGAAGCGGAATGTCGAGCTGTTCGGCCAGGTGCAGCACCATGGCTCGGCTGGGCGTCGTGCGGCCGGTCTCGACGAAACTGACATGCCGGGCGGACACGTCGGCCTGGATGGCCAGGTCCAGCTGGCTCAGCTTCCGCCGGTGCCGCCACTCTCGCAGCAGCTCGCCGACCGGTCGATCACCGTTCATCGGCCCAGTATCACGACGCCCGGGTCACGCCCGCCATTACATGGCGGGTAATCGACACCCCGGTTCGCGCGCTGCCAGTCTCGTCGGCATGACGAACGACAGCGCGGCAGCGCGCAACAGGGAACTGCTCCGGAACGGCTTCACGGAGTTCGCGGCGGGCAACGTCGACGTGCTGGGCACTCTGCTGCACGACGACTTCCTCGAGCACAGCCCCGGAAATCCGTCCGGGAAGGACGCTTTCATCGAGTTCATCGCCCAGGCACCGGTGGCCGGGTCGAAGCTGGAGCTGGCGCGGGTGATCGCCGACGACGAATACGTGGTCATGCACTACCGCATGATCCCGCCGGGCGACGAAGAGCCCGACCTGGCTGTGGTCGACATCTGGCGGGTGGCCGACGGAAAGATCGTGGAGCACTGGGATGTCGTGCAAACGGTGCCCGAGCCCGCGCAGATACCGCACGGCATGTTCTGACCGGGAAAATTCGGTTCTCCGGCGACGGTTTCGCCGGAGCCTGACCGTCACCTGCCGTGCAGCGCCCGCATCCGATCGGGTACCGGGGCTCGAGTACCCGATCGGATCGTCGGTGGTACGCGCGTGATACGCGCACCAGCCGCGACCTGCCATCGCGCCACGAGTCGGTCAGCGCGAGAGCGGGTGCCAGATGGTCACCGCCGGGCCGAGCGTCCGGCAGCGCGCAGGATCGCGGCGAATGCCGCCGCCTGCGCGGAATCGGCTCGGCCGCAGGACCAACCGAGGTGTTCGCCGCTGCGGTATTCCAGGTAAGCGATGGCGCCCTCGTCTCGGTCCGTCGCCTGCTGGGTCAGCCCGAGCACCTCGATGCGATACCCCGCCTCGGCCAGTGCCTCGGTGAGCGCCGCGACCGGGCCGCCGCCGCGCCGCGTACGGTGGGTGACGCCGTCGACGATCAGCGTGATCTCGGTGTCCGCTTCGGCGCCGTCGCCGCTGGTGCGCCAGTCCTTCACCGCCAGCCCCGACGGGTCGTCGCAGTAGATCGCCTCGAACAGGTCACGCAGTTCGACGGCGCTGATCTCGACGCCGGTGTCGTCGGCGAGCGCTTGCACGTGCCCGGCGAAATCGATCTGCAGGCGTCGTGGCAGGTCCATGCCGTATTCGGTGTGCAGCAGGTAGGCGATGCCACCCTTGCCGGATTGGGAATTGACCCGGATCACCGCGTCGTAGCTGCGGCCGAGGTCGGCGGGATCGATGGGCAGATACGGCACGTGCCAGTCGGCCGCGCGCTCGGGAATGCCCGTCGCGGCGGCCCGGGTGCGATGCTCGGCCATGCCCTTCTTGATCGCGTCCTGATGAGTCCCGGAGAACGCGGTGTGCACCAGATCGCCGACATACGGGTGTCTTTCGTGGATCGGCATACGCGTGCAATATTCGACGGTTCGCCGGATCTCGTCGATGTCGGAGAAGTCGATCATCGGATCGACGCCCTGCGCGTGCAGATTCAGCGCCAGCGTGGCGATGTCGACGTTGCCGGTACGCTCACCGTTGCCGAAGACGCAGCCCTCGACGCGTTGCGCGCCCGCGAGTACCGCCAGTTCGGCACACGCGACGCCGGTGCCGCGATCGTTGTGCGGGTGCACCGACAGGATGACGCTGTCGCGGCGAGCCAGATTGCGGTGCATGTATTCGATCTGGTCGGCGTAGACGTTCGGGGTGGCGACTTCGACGGTGGCGGGCAGGTTCAGGATGACCGGACGCCGCGGTGTGGCGTCCCACAATGTCGTCATCCGGTCGCAGATCTCGAGGACGTAGTCGGGCTCGGTCAGGTTGAACACCTCGGGCGAGAACTCGAACCGCACGTTCGGCAGGTCCCCGGCGCAGTCCAGCACTGCGCGCCCGCCGTCGAGGATCAGCTCGCGCAGCGCCGTGCGGTCCTTGCCGAGCACGATGTCCCGCCACGCGGGAGCCGTCGCGGTGTACATGTGGATCACGACGTCGTTGGGGATGCCGCGGACCGATGCGACGGTGCGCTCGATGAGATCGCGCCGCGCCGGGGTGAAGACGGCGATCGTCACGTCCTCGGGCGCGAGATCCTCCTCGGCGATGAGCCGAACGAAGTCGAAGTCGGTCTGGGACGCCGACGGGTAGCCGACCTCGATCTCCTTGTAGCCCATGGCGACCAAGAGCTCGAAGAAGCGTCGTTTGCGCGCCGGGTCCATCGGCTCGGCGAGTGCCTGATTGCCGTCGCGCAGATCGACCGGCACCCACAGAGGCGCCTGCGTGAGCCGGGCGTCGGGCCATTTCCGTTGCGTGAGCGGTACTTCCACGCGTCGGTGGATGTCACGATAGCGGTGCGACGGCATTTGCGAGCGCCGCTGGCGATTCCACGCCGGAGCCTGATCGGGCACCTGCCCCGCAGGCGTGTGGATGGTGGGGAATGCGGTGGTCATGGGTCTGCTTCCTGGCCATTGCGGCCGTCACGACAAGGGTGACCGGCCACGACGAAGCCCCACGGCGGGCGGCCGGTCGTTCAGGCCCCGCCGTGGCGGCTAAGCAGAAGCATGGTGCGCATGATGGCTAGACTGTACACGACTCCTCAGACAAGTAGAGAGGTAGTGAATGATCTCCCAGGTACGGCGCCATCCACTGGCCGCGCAGGCGGCCGAAGTGCTGCTCGTCCGCATCCAGGCGGGCGAATGGCCGCTGGGTCACCGCCTGCCCGGTGAGACCACCCTGGCCGCACAGCTCGGCGTCGGACGCTCGACGCTGCGGGAGGCGATCCGCGAGCTGGCCGGTAAAGGCGTCCTGGACAGCAGGCAGGGCGCGGGCGTTTTCGTGACCGCGCTCGAGGCGACCGAGGAATGGGACGCCGTGTTGCGCCGCGCCACCATCGCCTCGGTGATCGAGGCGCGCATCGCCATCGAGGCCGAGGCCGCCGCACTGGCCGCCCAGCGGCGCACCCCCGCCGACCTGCGCATGATCCGCCGGGCCCTGGCCGCGCGCGAAGCACACGGCGAGCCGGTGGCCGAGCACGTAGACGCCGATATGGCGTTCCACCGGGCGGTCATCGTGGCCGCCCACAACGACGTACTGACCCAGTTGTTCGACAGCTTCCTGCCCCGGTTGCGGCTGGCGATGATCGACATGTTGAAGATCCGCCCGGTGCCGTCGGAGTCCGTGGATCACGCCGCGCATCAGCGGCTGGCCGACGCCATCGCCGCCCGCGACCCGGCCGCCGCGGCGGAGTACAGCCGCGCCCACCTGACCACTCTGAAAGAGGCTTTCACGTGACCGAACCGGTGCTGGAACTGACCGACGTGACCTTCCGCCGCGAGGGCAAGAAGATCATCGGCGGGATTTCGCTGACCGTGCGCGCCGGCGAACGCTGGGCGCTGCTCGGTCCGAACGGCGCGGGAAAGAGCACCCTGCTCGGCTTCTGCGGCGCGGTCACCTTCCCCACGTCGGGTTCGGTCCGTGTGCTCGGCGCTGAACTCGGCCGCGTCGAATTGCAGCAGCTGCGCCGCGGCATCGGCCAGGTGAACCCACGCCACCCGTTGCGGTCTCCGCTGACCATCCGCGAGGTCGTGTTGACCGGCCTGACCGCGACGATCGACACCCCCATGCGCTGGACACCGACAGCCGACCAGCTCGACCGAGCCGACGCGATGATCGACACCGTGGGCCTGACCGGCAAGGCGACGGAGATCTGGCCCACGCTGAGCCAGGGCGAGCGCGGCCGCACGCTCATCGCCCGAGCGCTGATCGCCGAGCCACGGCTACTGCTGTTCGACGAACCGTCCACCGGCCTGGACGTCGCCGCGCGCGAGCAGTTGCTGGACACTCTCGACACCCTGGACCGTACCCACCCCGACGTCGCCTCCATCCTGGTCACCCACCACTTGGAAGAGCTGCCCAGCACGACGACCCACGCGTTGCTCATCGCGGGCGGTCACTCCGTCGCGGCGGGCCCCGCGCAGGAGACGATCACCACCGAGAACGTCACCGCCGCCTTCGCACACCCGGTGGAGGTCCGCCATGACGACGGCCGTTGGACCGCGCGAGCGGCCCGCAAAACCATCGCGTGGCCGCGGTAGGCGCTTCGGCTGGAGAAATTTCCGCCGACATGTCGATTCGGGCGGGGGTCGTTCGATGCAGTGATGTGAGGATCGACCGATCCTGACGCCACATCGACCGAGGATGCCGAGATGCGATACATGATGCTCATCCGCCTTGACCCCGACACTTCCCCGGAGCCGGACGACGCGCTGGTCGAACAGGTGGGCAAGGTGATCGAGGAGATGACCAAGGCGGGCGTGCTGCTGGACACCAACGGTCTGCACTCGATCACCGAAGCCACCAGGGTCACCCAGTCCGGCGGCAAGCAGACCGTGCTGGACGGACCGTTCACCGAATCCAAGGAGATCGTCGGCGGATACTGCATTCTGCAGGTCAAGTCGAAGGAAGAGGCGGTGGAATGGACCTCTCGTTTCCTCGCCGTACACGGACCCGAATGGGACATCGAGGTCGAGGTCCGGCAGATCGCCGACCCCGGCTGAGCGGGCACGGCGGATGAGCGGGCAGCCGTCCGCGGATTCGGCGCGACGCGCCGCCGAAGCCGTGACCCGGATGGAATGGCCCCGGTTGGTCGCCGGGCTCACCCGGGTGGTCGGCGATATCGGCGCCGCCGAGGAACTGGCGCAGGACGCGTTGGTCGCGGCGTTGGAGCAGTGGCCGCGCGACGGCGTGCCGCCGAACCCGGGCGGCTGGCTCATGCTCACCGCCAAGCACCGGGCGATCGATCGGGTGCGGCGCAACCGCACCTTCGCCCGCAAGCTGGAGCTGCTCGGTCGCGATCTCGTGACCGAGCAGCCGCCGCCCGATACGAACGACGACCTGGTCGAGGACGACCTGCTGCGAATGATGTTCACCGCCTGTCACCCGGTGCTCACCGAACCGGCCCGGGTCGCGCTCACCCTGCGGCTGCTCGGCGGGCTGACCACCGAGGAGATCGCCCGGGCGTTCGTCGTGCCGGAATCGACCGTGGCGCAACGGATCGTGCGCGCGAAACGCACCATCGCCGACAAGCGGGTCCCCTACACGGTGCCACGCGGTGCCCAGCTGGCCGATCGGTTGGCCTCGGTGCTGGCCGTGGTCTACCTGATCTTCAACGAAGGCTACGCGGCGACGGCGGGCGAGGACTGGATCCGCGAGGAACTGTGCCAGGACGCGCTGCGCCTGGCCCGCATGCTCGGCGAGTTGTTGCCCGCCGAGCCGGAGACGCACGGCCTGGTCGCGCTGCTGGAGCTACAGGCTTCCCGGCTGCCCGCGCGCACCGGAACCGGCGAAGAGGTGGTGCTGCTCGACGACCAGGACCGCGCACGGTGGGATCGCCTGCTGATCCGGCGCGGGCTGGCCGCCCTCGGGCGGGCGAACAGCACGGCACGTGCGCGCGCCTTGCCACCGGGACGGTACGCGCTGCAAGCCGCGATCGCCGCGGTGCACGCGATGGCGGCGACGCCGGAAGAGACCGATTGGCGGCGCATCGCCGGACTGTACGCCGTTCTGGCGCAACGCTTTCCCTCCCCCGTCGTGGAGCTGAATCGCGCGGTCGCGGTGAGCAAGGTGCACGGCCCCGCCGCGGGGCTGGAGCTGGTGGATGCGCTCGTCGCCGCCGGCGCCCTCACCGACTACCACCTGCGCTACGCCGTGCGCGGCGACCTGCTCGCCCAGCTGGGCCGGTATGCGCAGGCCCGCGCCGAATTCACGCGCGCGGCGGAACTGACGGGCAATACTTCCGAGCAGGCCCTCCTGCTCGACCGGGCGGTCGCCTGCGCGCAGGCCGATTGACCGCACCACGGTGGTAACGCCGCTGTAATCGCCACACCGCAAACGCGTGTGAGCATGCAACGAAATCGATTACCACCGAAGGGAATACGACTACGTGTGGCAGCTCTATCGAGCAGTACTCCGCACCGGCGACCACCGCCTGCTCGGCTACGTGGACGCGGGCCCGCGGCTCATGGAACACGCCAGGATCGGCCACCACCTCGTCCAAGGGATCGAGCGACTGCTCACCGAACCCGCTCGGGTCACCTGGGCGGGCCGGGATGCGCAACGACCACGACTAGGCGAAAACCTCTATCGCACAGCAGGTTCGGTCGCCGCACTGCGGCCGCCGGAACACGGCGCGGTCGGCCGCTATCTCCTCAATCACGACCTGCGGATCTTCGTGGACAAAGCGACCGTACTGGAGAACGAGGCCCGTCACCGCATCCACCCACTCCCCTTGCTCACCGCCGAACCCACACCGGATCCCGGCCGCACGGTGGGCGACCGCACCCTCCTCGGCTCTTGGGCACACGCCCTGATCTCGGTCCGCGACACCGTGCCGAAAGGCTATGAACAACGCAAGTTCGATTTGGTCGAACGCCTTTCGTAAACCTCACCCTTCGCTCGTGCGGATGACCTCCGGTCTCCCCACCGTCCGGATCGCGCTACCGTCGCCGGTCGGGCACCTCTCGGCCGATGCGGCGCTACCGTTCCGGTGGTCCCGGAGAATCCGCTGGGGCCGTATGGTATTCGGCTTCGGCGAGTTCCTTCAGCGTCAGCAGTTGCTTACGCATCATGAGCAGGTCGCCGAGGGCCAATGTCACCGCGACGAGCCTGGGCGCGCCGCAGCGTATCCGGACCAGGAGGCGGGTTCCCGTGCCTTCTGGTCGCACCGCGTAGGTGACGCACACCTTGCCCGAGACCAGCGTGATGTGCCTGCCCAGGACGAAGGAGACCAGCTCGAATTGGGACATGAACCGTTGCCCCACCACCAGTTCGGTGAGCATCGGGTCGCGCCGGCGCGGGCTGCGTTTGCCGAAGTTGTCCAGCAGGTCGTAGCTGTAGGGCGCGACGCGCAACTGGCACAGCCAGGCGTAGACGAGAGTGGGCGGCGCGTCGACGCTGATCGCTCGATCGGCCTGGAGACCGCCAGGTTGCCGGTCGTCGCACGGCAAGGGAGCCTCGCGTTCGGCTTCGGTGGCGCCCCACACCGTCCCCGGGATCATGCCGCCGCCGCGATCCTGCGCAGCATGTGACGCACCGCCAATCGGTGACCCCCCGTCCCCACGACCAGCGCACGATAGATCCGGCCGTGCAGACCGGGAAAGTCGCCGTAACTACGCGCGCGGACGCGAGTCCGGCCAGGGCCCTCCTCGTCCAATTCGAAGATCAGCGCGTATTTCGAGAACCAGTGCTGGCCGCGCAGCGCCAAACGGTGCGGTTCCGCGACGGAATCGACGACGAACCCGGTGGGCGGCGACGGCTTGTGCGGGTCGCGGCAGACGACTCTCAGCATCGCTTGCCACGCCCGGTCGCGATTCGCGTCGACCGATCTGGCATGCTCGTCAATATAGGACAATCGCTCCATATAGAAGGAACGTACTAGTACATGGCGCCGCCCCGCAAGCACGACAGCGACGTGATCCTCGACGCAGCACGCGCGCTGGTCCTCGCCGAAGGGCCCCGCGCGGCCAGCGTGTCGGCCATCGCCGAGGCCAGTGGCGCTCCGGTCGGCACCCTGTATCACCGCTTCGGCAACCGCAACGGTGTGCTCACCGCGGCGTGGCTGCGCGCGCTGCGCCGTTTCCAGGACGGCACCCTCGCCGCCGCCGACCAGCCGGATCCGGTGGAGGCGGGCGTCGGGATGGTGCGCGCCGCCTTGCGGTTCGGCCGCGAACTCCCCCAGGACGCCAAGCTCCTGCTGGAGCTGCGTCCCAGCGATCTGCTCGACGGCGAGCCGGACGCCGAGTTCCGCGCGACCCTGGCCGAGATGAATGCGCCGCTGATCGAGCATCTGCGCCGCATCGCGCTCGCCTTGTTCGGGAGGGACGAGGAGCGAGAGATCGATGCGGTCAGCCGCGCGATCGTCGACCTGCCCTATGCGGCGTTGCGCCGCCACGCCCACGCCGCGCAGTTGCCCGCCTGGCTGGAAGAGGACCTGGCTGCCGCCGCCCGCACCCTGCTGACTTCTTATCGGCCCTGACCTGGCGACGGCTCAGCCGGTGATCAGCCCAGGAGTGAGTTCGTCGAGGCCGGAGATGACCTTGGCGGCCAGGCCGAGCGCATCGGAAGCGGGCGGGTACTCCGGGCGCGGCGCCGCGATCACCCGCATCCCAGCCGCGTGGGCCGAGCGCAGGCCGTTGCTCGAGTCCTCGACGGCCGCACAGTCACTCGGCCGCTGACGCAGGAACGTCGCCACCGTCAGGTAGACGTCCGGCGCCGGTTTGCCGCGATCGACCTCCTCGGTGGAGAAGGTGACGGAGAAGTACTCGATCAGACCCGTCCGGCCCAGCACCGTGTCGATGAGCGCGCGCGGCGACGAACTGGCCAGCCCCAGCGGCCAGTGCTCACAGATCCGCTGCACGGCCTCGACCGCACCCGGCAGCACCGGCACGCCCTCGGCGTAGCGCTCGGACATCCGCTCTATCACCTCCCGCGCGACGGTCTCCGGGGGCTCGCCGACCCCGAGTTCGCCGCTCAGATAGGTCGACCATTCCCCGGTGCTCATCCCCATCAGCCGCTGCTGGGTGTCGGGCAGCCATCGCCCACCCTTCTCCGCGACGTAGCCACGCCGCACCAGTTCCCAGACCGGCTCGGAGTCGATCAATACGCCGTCCATGTCGAACACGACCGCGGTGATACCCATGCGCACAGAGCCTTTCGCCAGCCGAAGCGGTCAGGGATCCAGCGCGGCCGCGACGCGTATCCGGCCGCCGGAACCAGGCCGATACCACCCGGGAAAGGCGATATGCGGTCGCGCACCAGCCTAGGCGGTGACGGCTCGTGACGACGGACACAGCACCCGCGCGGCGAGCATTCACCGGGCAACCGATAACTTGTTCTCATGAACGAACCGCGGGACGGCGACTCGCTGCCGAGCCAGGAGCACCACGAGGGCGGGTTCCGGCCGATGACCCAGCTGATCGCCGCCCACGAGGCAGCCAAGGACGACATCTCCCGCGGCGGGCCGCACTACGGCCAGTTCATCGAGAAGGTGCGCGGCCTGATGGACCGCGTCCGGCTGGCCTCGCCCTCCGACGAGCTGGCGGTGGAGGCGATCGGCATTCTCAAGGAGCTGAACGACAAGCTCGACGCCGCACGGGTGGACGAGTGGTCGACGCCCAACTGGACCCGCTTCGACCTGCCCGCCCGCGGCAACATCACCCTGCCGCCGTTCTTCATCGACCATGTCGACCCGCAGAACGGCGTCGACGCGCGCCTCACCTTCCGCACCTTCCACCTCGGCGGCAACAGCGCCGCCCACGGCGGTCAGATCGCCATCGCCTTCGACGACCTGCTCGGCATGGCGGCCGCGGTGCGCTCCGGCGCGGTGACCAGAACGGCGTCGCTCACCGTCGACTATCGCTCCATCACGCCGCTGAACACCGAACTCAAGGTGCGCGCGTGGGCCGAACGGCAGGACGGGCGCAAGGTCTATGTGCGGGCCACCCTGCACGACGGCGACCGGCTGTGCGCGGAGGCGAACGGCTTGTTCATCGTGCTCGAGCCCGGACAGCCCTGAAACTCGGCGCCTGCGCGGCAGAGGGTCGGCCGGTTCGAGCCTCGGCCCCGCACCTGCCGGAGTCCGCTGAGCGGCGTCGACTTCTCGCACGGACGGTGAACGGCCCGGCCACCGCATGCCGGGGACGAGCGCGCTTTCCTGTCCTCTCCGCTCTCGCGCCGCATTCATAGCGCCCGCGCTCGTCGCCCCCCGGTACACGCTGTCGCGTCGACGGATCGCGAGTCCGCCGACGCGCAATGGTCGCCCTCGATAAGCGATTCACCTGCCGACGAGCCGGACGCCGAGCACCCGCGCGAATGGCGCACTGTGCACGACTGCACGGAATGCCCTGTCGGTCAGATCGATTCGCGTCGACCCCGAAGGCGCAGGCAGGCGAGCCACCCGCGAATCCGGCGCGACCACACCTGCACACGATGCAGACTCGCGTGAAATGCCTTCGCCGCGTTCCGGCGCTCGCCGGTCGGACGTGCCACCGGCGAGCGCCGACCGCTCACCGCCCCGGGAAGTGCGCTTCCCGGTACGCGCCGAACCGCGCGTCCACCTGCTCGGCGGTCAGCCCGAAATCGGCGAGGGTGTAGCGGTGCGCCGGGCGTGCCGCCCCAGACGTGCTCTCCGCGTGCAACGCGGTCATCGCCGCCTCGGCCTCGGCGGTCAGTGGCAGCCCGAAGTGCCGGTAGATCGATGTCACCGTGCCGATCGGGTCGGCGACGAACTCGTCGTAGTCGACATCGCAGAACTGCGCCGCGTCCTGGCGTTTGCGGTCGGCGAGGAACCGCTCCGCGCCGCGCGCCCACAGATCCAGCTGCGTCGCGCCGACCACCGGGCCGCGGAACTTTTCCGACCAGCCCGCCGACGCCTGCTCGTTCAAACTGCACACCGACGCGATGATGGTGCGTGGATCGCGGTGCATCTGGATGACCAGCGCGTCCGGATAGACCTCGAAGATCGCGTCCAGCGCGAACAGGTGACTCGGGTTCTTCAGCACCCATCGCTTGCCCGCGTCCGGCAGTCCGATCAGTTGCAGGTTGCGCCGGTGCCTGCGATAGGCGGATGTCCAATCCTGCTCGCGCAACCACTCGGAGTAGGTGGGCAGGTAGGCCAGGCACTCGTAGGACACCGACATGGCCGACTGCCGCAGCAACTGCCAGCACTCCTCGACCTGGTCGGCCGAGATGTGGTGCACTCCCATGAACTCCGGATGTTCGACGTGGTGCTTGTCGTAGGCGGCGGCGAGGCGCTGGTAGACCGGGTTGCTCGCCCACGTCTCGCGCGGCGGGCGCGGCTGCGGCATCTCGGTCAGCCACATCTCCAGCCCTTGGTGCGCCGGGTCGGCGTTGAGCAGGCGGTGCACCGCCGTGGTGCCCGAGCGCGGCAGACCGGTCACGAAGATCGGGCGCTCGATCGCCACGTCGGCGTGTTCCGGATGCTGCCGCCAAGCCGCCTCGCTGAGCAGCCGGGCGATCAGCGCGCCGCGCAGGAACGCGCGGTTCACCTTATTGCCGAAGGGCGTGAGTTCGGCGTCCTTCGCATAGGACTCGAGCAGCACCTCGAGCCCTTCGCGGTAGTCGTCGGTGCCGAAGGCGTCCAGCCCGACCACCTTGGTCGCCGAGGCGTGCAAATCGTCGACGGTCCCGACGTCGTCCCTACCGATCACGGTCATCTCCTAGTGGTGGAATTCGCCGGCGTTGACGTCCAGGCACGCGCCGGTGATCGCGCGCGCCAAGGCGGACGCGAAGAACACGACCGCGTCGGCGATCTCGTCGGGTTCGGGCAGTTTGCGCAGGTCGGTGGTCTTCGCGGTCTCGGCGTAGACCTCCTCGGAGGTGATCCCCCGCTGCTGCGCCAGGTAGTTGAAGTACCACTTCAGGTTGTCGGCCCAGATGTAGCCCGGCGCGACGGAATTGACCCGGATGCCCTTCGGACCGAGTTCGGTGGCCAGGCTCTGCGCCAGCGCGAGCAGGCTGGCCTTGGCCATCTTGTACGGCCCGAAGGTGCGCCGCGAGTGGTGCAGCACGGCCGAGTTGATCATCACCACCGAGCCCTTGGTCTCGGTGAGGGCGGGCACGAACAACCTGGTCAGGCGCAGCGCGGCCAGCACGTTGGTCTCGAAGCCCGCGCGGACCTGATCCAGGTCGACGTCGGCGAGGTCGACGATCGGCGGGATCGCGAAGGCGTTGTTCACCAGCGTGTCGACCTTGCCGAAGGCGCTGTGCGCGGTCTCGACCAGATTCACGACCGCGGCCTCGTCGTTGATGTCGGTCGGCACGACCACCGCGCGCCTGCCCAGTTCGGTGATCTCCTTGGCCACCTCGGTCAGTCGCGATTCGGTCCGGGAAGCCAGCACTACGTCCGCGCCCGCCTTCGCGCTCTGCACCGCGATCGCACGCCCCAGTCCCGGCCCCACGCCGGAGACGACGACCACTTTGTCCCGCAGCAACATCAGCCGAGCATCCTCTCCGCGACGGCGACCTGACGCGCCGCGATCCGGTCGCGCCACTGCTCCGGCGTGACCCGCGCCTGTTCGTGGAACGGCAGGCGATCGGGCAGGTCCGCGACGGAAACGATCTCCACGGTCGGCCCGTCGTCGGGTTTCATCTCCCGCGACAGCCGCTGCCAGCGGAACTGGAGGTAGCCGCGGGAATGACCGGTGCGCTCGATCCAGTTGGCCAGGCCAGGATCACGCTCGCTGACCACCAGCCGGATCATCCCGTCCGGGTCCACGTGTGCCTGGTCGGCGGTGAGGCTGGTCTGATGGTTGATGTAATCCAGCGACAGGTACCACATGCTGCCGAGCTGGAAGCCCTGGTAGGGGGCGTCGGATTTGGGCACCGTGATGATCATGGCCTGGTCGTCGTCCAGGTCGTAGTGACCCACCGAGGAGAACTGGGTGCTCAGCCCGCCCGGCGTCGGCCTCGGCTCGGTCAGCGTGTTCACCGGCAGGTTCAGATAGAACCACTCCGGAAAGGCCAGGAAGGTCTTCAACCGCGACACCAGCATCTTGCCCGCCACGCCGTATCGCTTGGTGAGCACGTCCTTGGTCAGCGGCGGCGGCGCGTCGCCGATCCGGTCGACGCGCTGGATGCGGATCGTGCCCGCCTTCTCCGTCACCCAGTCACTGTGCACCTCGCGGACCACGAGCATCGCCGCGTCGGCGCCGAGGTGCACATAGCCGGGGCCCGCTTCGCCGGGTCCGAAGCGGATCTCGTAGGTCCCGTCCGCGCGGATGTCGAGCTTTCGGTCGTCGAAAGCGGTGAGGCTGTCGGGCACGTCGACGGGCGAATAGTTGCCGTTGAGCACCTGGAAGCTCAGGTCACGGGTGGTGCCGCGGGTGCCGGTCACCACATATTCGGCGTCCGGGCGCAGGTAGGAGTGGTAGTAGAGGGTGTCGGGGTTGTCCAGCCCCATCTTGGTGTACGGGCCGGTGGACATGACGAAGAACGGGAAGTCCAGCTCGTAGGCCCAGGCCATCTGCAACGACGCGCGGATGCTGCCCGCCAGATAGTCGTAGCCCTCGACGAGGTCCTGTTCGGCGCGAATGTGCGCGGCTCCGGTGATGATCTGCTCGGCGGCGGCGATGGCGTCCGCGAACGGCTGTGTCAGCAAGAGGCTCTCTCCGGTGTTCCAAATATGTACCACTCTGGTACATTTCGATAGAAGAAAGATTAGAACGTGTTCTAGGAGTGGTCAATGGTCGGTCGGCGGTCCGCGCCCACCGCACGCGTGGTGCAGGTCCTGGATTTCTTCGTCGAGCAGCGCGGGAAACGCTTCGGGCTCTCCGAGCTCGCCCGCGAACTCGACCTGGCCAAGCCGACCTGCCTGGGCATCCTCACCGAGCTGACCGCGGGCGGCTACCTGATGCGCGACGCCGACACCCGCACCTACGGGCTCGGGCCCGCACTGATCGCGGCGGGCCGGGTGGCGCAGGACAGCTTCGCCATCTCCGCGCTCGCCCGCGTCGAGCTGGACAAACTCTCCGCGCGCTACCACACCACCTGCACCGCGTCCGCGGTCGTCGGCGAGCAGATCATGGTGCTGGAGAGCACCGGTCCCGGCCTGGTGAAGGTGGGCGCGGCCTACCATTTCGCGCCTCCGGTCGGCCTGATGTACGTGCTCTGGGACACCGACGCGGCGTTCGACGCCTGGCTGACCAAGCCGCCCGCGGTGCCGTTGCGACAGGACGAGACGCGCCTGCGTCAAGTGGTCGCCGAATGCCGCGAGCGGGGATTCCTGGTGGAGAGCATGACCACCGCGGGACGTCGGCTGTACTCACTGCTGGCCGGGGTCGCCGATCGGGACCTACCCCCTGAGCTGCGCGAACTGGTCGGCGAACTGGTGACGAGCCTCGGCGAGCGGGTGTATCTGGGCGCGGATCTACGGCCGCGCAAGGAGCACGCGGTGAGCCTGCTCGCCGCACCGACCTACGACGGCGACGGCAGGCAGAACATGGTGCTCACGATGTACGTCGGCCGCTCGATCACCGGGGCGGAGATCGCCCGCCGCGGCGCGGCGCTGGTGGACGCCGCTGACGCGGTCACGGCGAACTCGGGCGGACGCAGACCATTGACCGAAGACCGAAACGTGTTCTAGTTTTGCGGTGTGAGCCAGTACGCGAAGTCGACGGCGAGCACCTACGAGCTGCCCCATCTGGACGCGCTCGAGGCCGAGTCGGCGCACATATTCCGTGAAGTGGCAGCGACATTCGAGCGCCCGGTGTTGCTGTTCTCCGGCGGCAAGGATTCGGTGGTGATGCTGCACCTGGCGGCAAAGGCCTTCTGGCCCGCGCCGCTACCGTTCCCGGTGCTGCACATCGACACCGGGCACAATTTCGACGAGGTGATCGCCTATCGCGACGAGACGGTGGCCCGCCTGGGCCTGCGCCTGGTGGTCGGACGGGTGCAGGACGACATCGATGCAGGACGGGTCGTCGAGGAGACCGGGCCGCGCGCCTCCCGCAACCGGTTGCAGACGACGACGCTGCTCCGGTCGATCCAGGAGGGCGCGTTCGACGCGGTCTTCGGCGGCGCGCGCCGCGACGAGGAGAAGGCCCGCGCCAAGGAGCGGGTGTTCAGCTTCCGTGACGAGTACGGCCAGTGGGACCCGCGCAGGCAGCGCCCCGAACTGTGGAACCTCTACAACGGCAGACACCGCGCGGGCGAGCATATTCGCGTCTTCCCGCTGTCGAACTGGACCGAACTGGACATCTGGAGCTACATCGCCGCCGAGGGCATCGAGCTGCCGCCGCTGTACTACGCGCACCGCAGGCCGGTGGTGCAGCGCGACGGAATGCTCTTGGCGCACACCCGCTTTCTCCAGCTGCTCGACGGCGAGGAGCCGTATGAGGCCACCGTCCGTTTCCGCACCGTCGGCGACGCGACCTGCACCGGCTGTGTCGAGTCCACCGCGGCCACACCCGCGGACGTGGTCGCCGAAGTCGCCGCGGCGCGGGTGACCGAGCGCGGCGCCACCCGTGCCGACGACCGCATCTCCGAGGCGGGGATGGAAGACCGCAAACGCGAAGGCTACTTCTGATGACGACCACACTGTTGCGCCTGGCCACCGCGGGCAGCGTCGACGACGGCAAATCGACGCTGATCGGCAGACTGCTGTTCGACTCCAAGACGCTGTTCACCGATCAGCTCGCCGCCGTGGAGCGCACCAGCCGCGACCGCGGCGACGACTACCCTAACCTCGCGCTGCTCACCGACGGCCTGCGCGCCGAACGCGAACAGGGCATCACCATCGACGTGGCGCATCGCTATTTCGCCACGCCCAGAAGAAAGTTCATCATCGCCGACACCCCCGGGCATGTTCAGTACACCCGCAACATGGTGACCGGCGCGTCCACCGCGGACCTGGCGCTGATCCTGGTGGACGCCCGCAAAGGCGTGGTCGAGCAGACCCGCAGGCACGCGTTCCTCGCCAGTTTGCTCGGCATCCCGCACCTGGTGTTGTGCGTGAACAAGATGGACCTGGTCGACTGGTCGCAGGAA
The DNA here is from genome assembly GCF_047200615.1 of Nocardia sichangensis. Lineage (NCBI taxonomy): Bacteria > Bacillati > Actinomycetota > Actinomycetes > Mycobacteriales > Nocardiaceae > Nocardia > Nocardia sichangensis. The sequence goes on along the minus strand of NZ_JBJZOK010000010.1, from coordinate 237,615 downwards.
CGGTTCGAAGAGATTCGCGAGGAGTTCGCGCGGTTCGCCTCCAAACTCGACGTCTCCGATCTGACCTTCGTGCCCGTGTCGGCGCTGCACGGCGACAACATCGTGCACCGGGGCGCGAGCATGCCGTGGTACGAGGGCACTCCCCTGCTGCATCACCTCGAAGAGGTGCACATCGCCTCCGACCGCAACCTGATCGACTCCCGCTTCCCGGTACAGTACGTCACCCGCAACCATGCCCAGGACTTCCGCGGCTACGCGGGCACGGTGGCGGGCGGGGTGTTCAAACCGGGCGACGAAGTGGCGGTGCTGCCGTCGGGTTTCACCACAACGGTGCAGGCGATCTGGGGGCCGGGCGGCACGCCTGTCGCGGAAGCGTTTCCGCCGCAGGCGGTCACCATCCAGCTCGCCGACGAGCTGGACATCTCCCGCGGCGACCTGATCTGCCGCCCGAACAACCGCCCGAACACCGGGCGCGATTTGGACGCGATGGTGTGCTGGTTCGCCGAGGAAAACCAGCTCACGCCCGGCGCGACCTACACCATCCGGCACACCACCCGCGCGGCCACCGCCGAGGTGCGCTCCCTGGACTACCGGCTGGATGTCAACACCCTGCACCGCGACGAGCACGCGGAGACGTTGTCGCTCAACGAGATCGGCCGCGTCCAGCTGCGCACCCGCCAGCCCTTGCTGTTCGACCCGTACCGGCGCAACCGCGCCACCGGCAGCTTCATCCTGGTCGACGACACCACGAACAACACCGTCGCGGCGGGCATGATCACCGGTCCGAGCCTGCCGTCCTCCCGGGTGGTCTGGCACTCCACCGCTGTCGAGCGCGACGAGCGCGCCACCCGCGGCCTGACGGTCTGGCTCACCGGGCTGTCGGGCTCCGGAAAGTCCACCGTCGCCGTGGAACTGGAGCGCAGGTTGGTGGCGGCGGGCCGCCCGGCGTTCCTCCTCGACGGCGACAACCTGCGCCACGGCCTCAACTCCGATCTCGGATTCAGCGCGGCCGATCGGGAAGAGAACGTCCGCCGGGTCGGCGAAGTAGCGAAACTGTTCGCCGAAGCCGGTGTGGTAGCGGTCGTTTCGCTGATCAGCCCCTACCGCGCCGACCGCGACCGCGCCCGTGCCGCCCACGAAGCGGCGGGCATCCCGTTCCTGGAGGTGTTCGTCGACACGCCGCTGTCGGTCTGCGAAGCGCGCGACCCGAAAGGCATGTACGCCAAGGCCCGCGCAGGCGAGATCCGCGGCTTCACCGGCATCGACGCCCCTTACGAAGCGCCGACCGAAGCCGAGATCGTCCTGCGGCCCGACCACGGGGATCCGGCGGCGATGGCGGCGACGATCGTCGCGCGGTTGAGCCGGATGGACTGACCGGACGAATCCCGCGGTCGACCGATGCTCTCACCTCGTCGGCGTTGCATCGGGGATACCAGAGTGTCAGCCGGAGCCCTGCGCCGCCGGTTGCCGGACCTTCACGCGCCTGTCCCGGGCCGGCCGCCACGCTCGGCGGTGCGAGCGGATACCGCGGGCTTCTCGGCGCGTGGCGCGCTGAGTGCGTCGCGGATCGTCTCGCGTAGCCAGCGCTGGGCCGGGTCGGCGTCGAGCCGGGCGTGCCAGAGCAGTCGCACTTCGACTTCCGGCAGGTCCGTGGGAAGGGGAAACCAGCGAATGCCCAGGGTTCGGCCGTACTGTTCGGCGAGGCGTTGCGGGACGAGGCCGACGTAGCGGCTCGCGGAGACCAGCAGCGCCGCGACGGCGAAGGACGGAACGACGGCGGCGACGTGGCGGTGCAGACCCGCGGCGTCGAGCGCGTCGTCGAGTGGGCCGCGCGCGCGTCCACGACGCGAGGCCGAAACGTGGGGATACTGGCACAGTTGCCGCAAGCTCGGGCGGCGGCGCCTGCCCAGCGGGCTGTCGGCGCGGACGATGCCGACCATCCGTTCCCGGTACAGCAGCGTTGTCCGGATGTCGGGAGCCGCGATGTCGCCCACACCGATGTCGAGATCGACCGAGCCGTCGCGGAGCGCCTCGGCGCTCTCGCTGCCTTCGGTGACGAAACGCAGGACCACGCCGGGGGCCACGGTGGCCGTGGCTTCCACCGCCGCCGTCGCCAGGGTCACCGCGAGGCCGTCGTTGATGCGGATCGTGAAGGTGCGCTCGAGCTCGCCGATCGCGACCTCGCGGTCGGCGCTGATCAGCGCGGACGCCTCGTCGAGCAGTGACCGCACCCGCGGCGCGGCGCGCAGCGCGAACGGTGTGGCAGCCATGCCTCGCCCGGCCCGCACCAGGATCGGGTCGTTCATCGCCCGGCGCAACCGGCCCAGCGCCCGGCTGGTCGCCGGGATGGACAGGTGCAGGCGTTCGGAAGCCGCCGTGACGCTGCCTTCCTGGAGCAGCGCGTCGAATACACGCAAGAGGTTCAGATCGAGCTGCTCGGGCATAGTTGCATGGTACGCAAAATAAAATTGTGAAAGTTGCGTGGCATGCAGAGATGCGCGGTAAATACCGTCGAGGGCATGCCATTCAAAGTCTTGGTCCGGGATCGTGCGCCGTCACGAGACCCGATGTCTCCTGCCGCCGCGCGGCGCGGCCTGCTCGCGCTCATGTGCGCCTGCGTCGTGCTCGTCGTCGGGATGGTCGCCGCGATCAATCTCGCCGTCCCGATGCTCGCCTCGAGCGCGTTGCGTCCCTCCGCGTCGACGTTGGTCTGGATCGTCGATACCTATGTCATCGTCTTCGCGTGTTTCGTGATACCGGGCGGTGCCGCCGGGGATCGCTTCGGGCGCAAGGGAGTACTGCTCACGGGGTTGGCGCTGTTCGCGGTGGGCGCGCTGCTGTCGGCGACCGCGCCGAACGTGGCCCTGCTCCTGGCGGGCCGTGCGATCACAGGGCTGGGCGCCGCCGCGGTGCTGCCCAACACGCTTTCCGTCCTGCTGCACGCCGTCCCCACCGAACGCAAAGGCGCGACGATCGCCACCTGGGCCTCGATGACGGGCATCGGCGGAGTCGTCGGCAACGTCGGCGGAGGGACGATCCTGGCGGGCGGATCGTGGCGCTGGTTGTTCGCCGCCGCCGTGCCGATCGCCCTGATCCTCTGCCTGCTCGTCGGGCGCGTCGCGCCGGTGTCGCCGCGCCATGACCGCCGCCTGGACCCGGTCGGTGCGGTGCTGCTCGTCGGTGCGTCGATCGCGCTGCTACTCGGCATCGCCCAGGGGCCGGAAGCGGGGTGGGACAGCGCGATCGTCATCGCCGGATTCGTCTGCGCCGCAGTGCTGTTCACCGTGTGGATGTTCGTCGAACTGAATGTCGAACACCCGCTGCTGGATCCGCGATTGTTCCGTGTACCGGGCCTGCGCAGCGCTTGCCTCGGCATGACGACGGTCTTCTTCGGCATGTTCGCGCTGTTCTATGTCAACGCGTCGTTCCTGCAGTACGGCAAGGGATTCGGCGTGCTGGAGACCGGGCTCGGCATCGTGCCGCTGACCGTCCCGATCATCCTCGCCGCGCGCCACGTCGGCCGCCTCGCACAGCGCATCGGTCTCGACACCACCATCGCGCTCGCGTTCGCGTTCGTCGGCTGCGGACTGCTCGGGCTGTCCACCAGCGGCACGCAGACGCCCTACACCGAGTACGCGGCGTGGCTCGTCGTTACCGGAATAGGTGTAGCGCTTGCCCTTCCGACACTCTCCGCAGCCATCGCCGGTTCGCTGCCGCCGGAGCAGGCGGGGGTCGGAGCCGGATTGCAGGCCACCACCCGCGAGTTCGGCAGCGCCTTGGGTGTCGCCGTCATCGGCACCGTGCTCACCGCGCGCTTCGCCGCCGCGCTGCCATCGGACATCCGCGCCGCACACGATCCGCACACCGTGGCACAGGCACTCGCCGCCACCGCGCCCGATCGCACCGCCGACATCGTCGCGGCGTTCGTCTCGGGCACGGACGCCGGACTTCGGGTGGTCGGTGTGAGCGTGCTCGTCCTCGGCGGGCTCGTCGTGCTCCAGTCGCTGCTGTCCCGGCGTGGCGGGTCCCGGTCGTCGTCGCCCGATACCGCAGCTCACACGATGTGACACGCACGGTCGATCACACCACGGCTGCCGAAACCACTCAGGTGAAGGCTTGCGCGCGCCCGGTCGCTGTCATCGTTTCGCCGATCAGTGGACGATACTCGCGCTCCGTACGACATACCGAATGCGGTCGGTGTTGTGCGCCTCTGCGCTGAGGTCGATGACCGTCGCCTCACCGACGCGCTCGACCAACTCCACGCCGATCTCGACCGGTACCGGATAGACCGAATCCGGCCCGAGATCATCTGATACGCCGAAGATCGGCAGCTTGTCGATCAACGTGTGCGTGACGCCGTCGACGTCGGTGAACTCGACCGCGATAACGCCCGGCTGAGTGTCCGACACCCATCGAACGGCTTTCCCCCGAATAGTTGCCATTTCTCGAGCATGCCAGCGATTCGGTGCACGAGCCCGAACGCGCAGGCCTCCATGTTGCGGCCGAGCCGAACGGCCTCGCCCCCGACCACCGGTCGCTCGCTGATGGCCACCGAAAGATCAAGTCCGCGACTGTCGATCGCGGACCTGCACGAAGGAGTATCGACATGCACGTTTTCGTCACCGGAGCGACCGGATGGATCGGCTCGTCGGTCGTCGACCAGTTACTGGACGCCGGTCACGAGGTCACCGGACTCGCCCGCTCGGACGCCTCCGCCGCCGCGCTCGAACGGAAAGGAGCCCGGTCCCGGCGGGGCGACCTCGACGATCTCGACAGCCTCCGCGCCGGCGCGGCGGACGCCGACGCCGCCGTCCATCTGGCGAACAAGCACGATTTCGCTGACCCGGCCATGACAAACCAGACCGAGCGCGACGCCGTGCTGACCATCGGCGAGGCCCTCGCGAGCTCGCACCGCCCGTTCGTGCTCGCCTCCGCCCTTGCCCTACTCGCCCCCGGCCGTCTGGCCACCGAACAGGACCGGTCCCTGGCCCACGGCGCCGGCTCACTACGCGGCGGCAGTGAGAATTTGGCGCTGGAGTTCGTGGAGCGTGGCGTCGGGACGATCATCGTGCGTTTCGCGCCCACCGTGCACGGCGACGGTGACCACCGTGGATTCATCACCGGTTTGGTGGCGACCGCTCGCGCCAAGGGAGTCTCGGCATACCTCGGCGACGGAACCAACCGCTGGGCGGCGATCCACCGCAGCGACGCGGGCCGCATCGTGCAACTCGCCCTGGACAAGCACGCCCCGGCGGGCACGGTCCTGCACGCCGCGGCCGAGACCGGCATCCCGACCCGCGACATCGCCGAGGCCATCGGACGCGAACTCGACCTGCCCGTCGTCTCGGTCCCGGCCGACCGCGGCGACGAGCATTTCGGCTGGCTGAGCCGGTTCTTCGGAGCGGACATGGCCGCGAGCAGCGACGCGACCCGCGCGCTGCTCGGCTGGTCCCCCAGCGGGCCCGGACTGTTCGAGGACCTCGACAGCGGCTGCTATTACCGCTGAGGAGGGGTTGCATCTCCGCGCGGTCGCAGAAGGGCAGGCGGTCATCAACCCGCCTGCCCTTCTACTTGCGTTCGCGGATCGGCCGACCTCGGACCTGGTGAAGCCGACTGGGATTCAAGGCCGAAACGGATCCGAACGGCGGGGATATTTGGATGGACGCATCCGGCCGGTGATCCGTAACGTTTCGACCGCCGCGCATTTCCATGAGCATTCGTCCGCGTCACATTCTCGATGAACCTGCATGAGCGTGTGGGCGTCGTCGGGGCTGAATTCGGGCCCGTCCATCGGCTCCGCCGCGGGCCAGCCCAACGGCGGCCACCCTGGCCGCATGGTCACGCCGACCGCCACGGCAGGAGCCGACGAACCGCCTTTCGTCCCGAGGTGATGTGCGGGGGTTTCGACATCAGGGAATCCTTGCCCCGAATACACCATCCGAACGCCACCCACCGGTCGTCGTCATCGGTGATCACATACTCTTCGGCGCCCCCGAGAATGATCGCCTCGACCGCCGCGGCCGCCTGGGACGGCTTGTCCTCGAATTGGATTTCGTAGTCGGCGATGGCGCGGACGCACCAGCCCGTTTCGATGCGCACCGCGGCGTCGCCCATATCCACCAGTTTGATGTGTGGATTGACCCCGCGCGCTTGGGCTTCCATGGACGAGGATCCGCTGGAGAGCACCAGGGTGCCGGGATTCGAAAAGGTCTGGATGGCGTAACGCTCGGCGATGGCAAACACCTCCGAGCAGAACATCTCCCATTCCGTCCCGCTCACCCCGGCCTCCCAGCCCATTCGCGATCTTGCCCCGCCTCGACACTACTTACCGCACGGATTCACCACCGTGTCCTTTTCATCCGCCTTCCGCCATCGCCCGACCCCGCCCCAGCACATCGGGATACCGCCGCAGATGCGTACCCCCGTTGAGATTGATTGCCGCCCCACTCATCCAGGCTGCCTTGTCCAACGACAGGAACACCGCGACATCCGCGATCTCCGCCGCGCGCCTGCTACGCCCCAGCGGGGTGTTCTCGAGCTACTCCTCCTCGTCGCCACGCATGGCGTAGGCAGGCGGTGACAACCGCCTGCCTATGACTTCCAGCCGATCAACCGAGCGCGCTGAAGAACTCGCGGATGTCGCCGATCAGTAGGTCCGGCACCTCGAGGGCCGGGAAATGGCCGCCGGAGTAGAACTCCGACCAGTGGGTGATGTTGTGGGTTCGTTCGGCGAAGCGGCGGATGGCGTAGTCGCCGTCCTTGAACACCACGACGCCGGTCGGCCGTGCGATCACCGGAGTCGGCGCCGCCGCCGTGCTGCCCAACACCCTTTCGGTCCTGCTGCACGCCGTCCCCGCCGAACGCAAGGGGGCAAGGGTTTCGGCGTGCTGCGCACCGGGCTGGGCATCGTGCCGCTGACCGTCCCGATCATCCTCGGCGCACGACACGCCGGACGCGTCTCGGGACGCATCGGCCTCGACGCGACCATCGCGCTGGCCTTCGCGTTCGTCGGCTGCGGACTGCTCGGACTGTCCACCAGCGGCACACAGACGTCCTACATCGCGTACGCGGCATGGCTCGTAGTCACCGGAACCGGTGTGGCACTGGCACTTCCGACGCTGTCCGGCGCCATCGCCGGTGCGCTGCCGCCGGAACAGGCCGGAGTCGGAGCGGGACTGCAAGCCACCACCAGGGAATTCGGCAGCGCCTTGGGCGTCGCCGTCATCGGCACGGTGCTCACCGCACGGTTCGCCGCCGCCCTGCCGCCGGACATCCGCGCCGGCCATTCTCCGCACACCGTGGCCGAAGCCCTCGCCTCGACTGCCCCCGATCGCGCCACCGAAGTGATAACGGCGTTCGTCTCGGGCGCGGACGCCGGACTCCGCGCGATCGGCGTGACCGTAGTCGTCCTCGGCGGGCTGGTGGTGCTGCAGTCTGTGCTGTCCCGGCGGAGGGGGCCCGTCGCCGGTTGATCAGCGGACGATATCGACATATCGGGTGCGGTAGTCCGACAACCATCGAACAGCTTTCCCCCAAATAGCCGCCATCAGCTCAATATGCGGGCCGATTCAGCGCTCTGCCCAGTGCGCTGCGCAACCACCGGTCGCCGTGTCAGCACCCGCAGCCGACCAGCGGATACCGCTGCACGGGTTACGGGCGTCCGCCTACATCACAGACCGCTGGTCGCCGCTCTGCTCACCGCCGGATCGAATCAGCGAAGTAGTCGCGGACCTACACGAAGGAGTATCAGCATGGAAATCTTTGTCACCGGAGCGACCGGATGGATCGGTTCTGCCGTCGTCGACCAGTTGCTGGACGCTGGTCACGAGGTCACCGGGCTCGCCCGTTCGGGTGCATCGGCCGCCGCGCTCGAGCGGAAAGGAGCCCGGGCGAGGCGCGGCGACCTCGATGATCTCGACAGCATCACTCGGTAGCCGAATCAGCTTGTGGCCGAGTTGATGACGTGAGCGAGGGTGTCCAGCAGCTGATTCCAGCCGAAGCGGATGCCGGCCATGGCCGGTTCCGAGCCCGGGGTCGGGTCGGACACGTCGATCTGTAGGTCGACGCGGGTGCCGCCGGTGACGCTGGTCAACTCGAGGAGATGGTCGGCCCGGAACAACGGGGTCCCGTTGCCGTCCAGCGGTGACAACTCGAACCGGAGCCGTTCGGGCGGAACGACTTCGAGGTAGCGCCCGGCGCTGGAATACAGCGCACCGTCGCCCTCGCGGAGCACGATCGACAGGGCGCCCCCGACGACCGGCCGCAGGACGCAGTCGGCGACCTCGAAATGCGCCGGGTGCCACCACCGGCGCGCCAGATCGGGCGAGGTCCACCACTCCCACACGGTCGCCTGCGGCGCCGACAGCGTCCGATGGAATTCGTGGGCCGACAACGGCTCGGCGGCGATTGCCACCCGGTATTCCGCGAGCACCGACTCCGAGGGATGGTCGGCCTCGAATCCCGCCAGCCAGCGTCGCAGCTCGCGCAGCGGACCCCGGCGCAGGGCGTAGATGCGGCGCTGCCCGAGCGGTTCCATTACCACCAGGCCCGCGCGCTGGAGCGCCTGCAGATGTTTGGTCGTCTGCGGTTGTCTCAGGCCGAGTGCGGTAGCGATCTCGCCGACCGGACGCGGCGCGGCGTTCAGCAACTCCACGATCCGCATGCGGTTCGGTTCGGCCAGAGCGGCGAATAGTGCGGGGTCCATTGACCAAGCATGCCTCCTCAGATATATTCCTTTCAAGGAATACTTCTGAACCAGGAGCACGACATGTCCGAGCAGATCCGCATCGAACGCGACTACCCCGCCACCGCCCAGGCGATCTGGGAACTGTGGACCACCCCGGCGGGCATCGAGAAGTGGTGGGCGCCCGACGGTTTCACCGTCCGCGTCGATCAGCTCGACCTGCGCCCTGGCGGCGAACTGGTCTACACGATGACCGCGACCGCCCCCGAGCAGATCGAATTCATGCGATCCGCGGGCATGCCACTGTCGACCGAGTCCCGCAAGACATTCACCGAGATCGACGGCCCCGACCGGCTCGCCTACACCTCCCTGGCCGACTTCATCCCCGGCGTCGAGCCGTACGAATTTCTCACCACCGTCGAGCTCGAGCCGACCGACGCGGGCGTCCGCGTGGTCATGACCGTCGACGCCATGCACGACGACGTCTGGACTCAGCGCCTCACCCAGGGACGGGAGAACGAGCTCGCCAACCTCGCCGCCATCGTCTCCGGCGGCTAGTTGCGGACCGAACCGGGACCAGCAACGCAGCAGCTTCGAGCGACCTTCAACGCACCACGTCGACTGATCAGTGGGCTCACAAGAACGTATCCCGCGCGGACGGTGTGATGGGCTCGGACTGACGTCGATCACCGTCGCCTCGAGCCATACCGCAGTCCAGCCCTGCCTCGGGCAGCATGAACCTATGGTGCGAGCACTACGGGATGCCGAGATCACCGAACTGTTGGACGCGGATGTCGTCGCGCGGTTGGCGACCATCGACCCGGATGGCTATCCGCATGTCACGCCGATATGGTTCTTTTGGGTCGCGGGCGCCTTCTACCTCACCAGCTACGCCAACCGGCCCCACCTCGAGCGAATCCGAGCCAACCCACGCGTCGGCTTGGTCATCGACGTCGAGGACGAACTTCGTGCCGACGGCGAACGACCGAACCGGCAAGTGCGCGTCATCGGCGACGCCACACTCAGCGTCGACGCCAGTGGTTCTTGGACTCAACGCATCCGAAGGAAATACGTCGATCACACCATCGCTCCAGCCGCCGCTCGACGGTATCCGGTCCGCGAGCGAGTCCTGATTACGGTGCTTCCACGCGATATCACCGCTGTCGCGAGCGTCTGACCCTCCGAGTACGGGGCCGGTGATGCTGTTGCTCCGCGATGCCGAGGCAATTTACGGCCCGTCGTGACGACGGGCCGGTAGTTCGCGGAGCACGCGACGGTTGCCGACCGGCGGGTCAATGGCGGTCTGGTCGGCGCGGATACTTGGAAGGGCGCATCCGGCCCGCGAGCCGCAGAGCCTCGACCGCCGCGCATTTCCACGAGCATTCGTTCGAATCGCATTCCAAATGCACCTGCATGAGCGCGTGCGCATCGCCGGGAGCGAATTCCGGGCCGTCTCTCGGCTCTACCGCAGGCCAACCCAATGGCGGCCAGCCCAGCAGGCACAGTTGCTCATGGCCCACGCGTTCGGCGATGTGATAGACGCTCGGACCACGCAACGGCTTCCGCCACCATCGGCTCGCCGCGAAGAAGACAGTCAGCAGCACCGCGACCGCCGCCGCCCCCAGCATCAGCGCTGTGCCGAACTCGGACCAGCCGGACATCAAACGACCACCCCGCTATCCGACGATCCGAACGGCGGCCACCGGTGCCCGCGCTCCCACATCTGTTCGGGCGCAACGACAATCAGCGCCACCTCCTCTGTGAGCGCACGACTGGCAGTCCAGATGTGCTCCCGAGTCGGAGCGATCACGGCCGAAGCGCCCACCCGGCGGACCGCCTGTACGAGCAGCAGCGTCGGCATCAGCACATCGCGATCCACGACCAGCACTTCCGGTTCGGGATAGCCCTTTCGTTCGGCTAGCGCCCGAATCGCGCGCTCCTCCTCGACGTGGTCCTTGCCGGACTGATCCAGCCGGATGTAGCCCAGCGCGATTTCCACCATGTCCCACCCTTATCCGTCGATGTGGTGTGGCACCCGGCGCCGGGGATCCCGTGGCCCCTGGGAACGCAATTACTACTGAGACAAGGGATGTGCTCACCCGGCGCCGAGGCCGGAACAGACTGTGACCGACGAACAAGACAGCGAATCGGCAAAAGATTTGTCACCCTGGGGGTAAGGAAGTCTGTGGAATGGAATCCGTGATGACGATGACCCAGGAGTCCGGTGTCGGCGACAAAGTACGTGTCGCGAGGAAGCTAGCGGGATGGAGCCAGGAGAGACTCGCGCGGGAAGCGAACTTCTCGGCGAGCTTGGTCCGCAAGGTCGAACGCGGCCGCGCGCCCGCGTCTCCGGCTTTCGTCGCGGCCTGCGCCCGCGCGCTCAGGGTGAACCTCGCCGACCTCCTAGAGCAGCCCTACCCGCGCCAGACTCGCGACGAACAGCAAGTGCATGCCGGAGTACCCGAGATCCGCCGTGAACTGGCCGCGTACAAGATCGAGCCGGACGGTGCGATGAACGCACGGCCCGAACGCGAGCTCGCCGCTGACGTCGCGAGGGCGTCCGCGATGCGTCACTCCGTCAACCTCGGCGATCTCGGCACACTCCTACCCGGCCTGCTCGCGGACCTCCGCCTCGCATGGCACAGCGCGAGCGGAGCGAAGCGCGAGCGCCTCTTCGGGCTCCTCGCCGAAGTGTTCGCCGCGACCGGGCAACTCGTGTACAAACTCGGCTACATCGACCTTTCCTCGCTGTGCGTCGAGCGGTACGAATGGGCAGCCGCGCAATCCGGTGATCAACTGGCCGTCCTCGCGGGCGATTATCAGCGTGCGGGCGAGCTGATCGGCACGGCCGAATGGTCGACCGCCCTGCGCTTTCTCGAATCCAGTCGCGCCACCATCGAATCCGAGATCAGCGGCAACGATCCGACTGTCCTCAGCATGTGGGGCAATCTGCACCTGAAATCCGGTCTCGCCGCAGCTCGCGCGGGGCGGCGCGATGTAGCCGACGAACACCTCGCCGAAGCGCGAGAAACTGCCCGCCGCCTCGGTGGCGACCGGGACGACTACCGGCTCTGCTTCGGCGTCACGAATGTCGGCATCTGGTCGGTCGGGCTGGCCGTCGAGATGATGGATGGCACCGAAGCGGTGAAACGCGCCGAGCACGTGCGTCTCCCGGCCACGACGCCCCGGGAGCGCGCGGGCCACCATTACATCGACCTGGCCCGCGGATTCCTGCTCCACGGCGATCGGACGAAAGCCCTTACCTCGTTGCGCAAAGCCAAGGAGATCGCGCCGACGCAGACCCGCTACCACCCCATGGTGCACGAGACCATCCGCGTCCTCGCCCGCGACGACGCACGCAGCAACGAGAGTGTGCGGGGTTTCGCCGCTTGGTGCGGAATCGATCGCGGCTGATCCGTTTCGGCCGTCGAGCGACTCGTGGTCGCTTGCAGCTGATCAATTTTCGCGACCTCGGTCACGACGCGCGGACGGCTCAGTTTGCGAAACAATCCTTGAAGATGTCGGAAGGGTACACCCGCGGACGTGCGTTCAATCTTTGCCTGCTGGCATCCGCCCTCGTCGATGGCGATCCACACGAAGCTGTCCGACTCGGTACTGAAGCGCTCGAACTCGTCAGTGGGTTGCGATCCCAACGCACAATTGCTTACCTGCGTGATTTGTGCAGTCGCCTTTCTACACACGCGGCGCTGCCCGATGTCGCAGAGTTCCGACAGCAGGTCAGGACGATCGCTAGGCGGGCAGACTGAGTGCTCGGTACACCGCGACCACCGTTGCGGCGCCCACGATCTCGCCCCGCCCGATCATCCGTTCCGCTTCCTCGAGTGCAATCCAGCGGATCTCCTCGGCCTCGTTGATGTCCGGCTGGGTGTCGGTCGAGCACGCCCCACGGGCCAGGTAGATCTCCTGCGGTTGATCCAGCGTGCCGATAGCCGGTTGATAGGTGACCAGATGCTCCATGGTGTTCGGACGCCAGCCGGTCTCCTCTTCGACCTCCCGTGCCGCGGCGGTCGCTACGTCCTCGGCACCGTCGACGTAACCGCCCGGGAGTTCCCATACCCAACGATCGATGATGAAGCGATGCCGGTACATCAGTAGTGCCTCGCGCTTGTCGTTCAGTACCAACGTCATCGCGCATCGCGGCATGCGCGCAACGTATTGCGTGAACTTCACTCCGTCAGGTAGCTCCACATCCACGGTCGACAATCTGATATGGCGATTCTCGTCCACGAGACGCTCGCCGTGGATAGTCCACTGAGTGCGGTTCACCTGCTCGACGTTATCTCAGTCCGGCGGGCCGCCGACGAGCATCGGTAGTCGTGGCATGACCTCAGGCAGGCGGCGACGTCCGCCTGCCCAACGACTCCATTCGAATCAGCCGAGTGACCGGAAGAACTCGCGGATGTCGCCGATCAGCAGCTCCGGCACCTCGAGTGCCGGGAAATGCCCGCCGGAGTAGAACTCCGACCAGTGGGTGATGTTGTGGGTGCGTTCGGCGAAGCGGCGGATGGCGTAGTCGCCGTCCTTGAAGACCGCGACGCCGGTGGGTACGGTGCCCTTCGGTTTCGGGGCGAACATGGTGGCGTCGTGGAAGCGTTCGTAGTACAGGTTCGCGACGCTGCGGGCGGTGTCGGTGAGCCAGTAAATGCTCACGGTGGTGAGTAGGCGGTCGATATCGACGGCTTGTTCGGGCAGGTCGTTGGCGCTGTCGGTCCACTCGCGGTATTTCTCCGCGATCCAGCCGAGCAGTCCGGCCGGGGAGTCGGCGAGCAACTGGGCGATGGTGTCGGGGCGGGAACCTTGCAGGTTCATGTAGGCCGAGCCGTCGTCCTGGAATTTCTTCATCGCGGCGAGCCGCGCCTTTTCCGCGTCGGTGAGGGCGGCAAGGTCGGCGGGGTCGCCGGTCGGGAAGGTGACCAGTGCGTTGACGTGCACACCGAGCACGTGGTCGGTGTCGATCCGCGCCAGGGCCGGGGCGATGAACGCGCCGTGGTCGCCGCCCTGCACGCCGTAGCGGTCGTAGCCGACGCGAGCCATGAGTTCGGCGAGCGCCGCCGCGATCCGGCCGTCGTTCCAGCCTCGCTCGGTGAGCGGGCCGGAGAAACCGTGGCCGGGCAGCGACGGAATGACCAGGTGGAACGCGGGCGCGTCCGAGTCCGGGTCGGTGAGCGGGCCGATCACGTCGCGGAAGTCGGCCACCGAACTGGGCCAGCCGTGCAGCAACAGCAACGGTGTGGCGTCCTCCCGCGCCGAGCGCACGTGCAGGAAGTGGACGTTCTGGCCGTCGATGGTGGTGGTGAACTGCGGGTAGGCGTTCAGCTCCGACTCGGCCGCACGCCAGTCGAATTTCTCGGCCCAGTACCCGGCCAGCTCCTTCAGGTACGCCGTCGGCACACCGCGCTCCCAGCCGGCGCCGGGCAGCTCATCGATCCAACGGGTACGCGCCAGCCGCAGCCGAAGCTCGTCCAGGTCGGCCTGCGGAATATCGATACGGAAGGGGCGGATCTCGATGTTCGTCATGCCATTGATACTTCGCGTAACGAGGTGGCCGCCGAATCACGAGAAATCACTATTTCCGCACTCGCCCAGCCCACCGACGAGTAACGCCGGACCCGGGCCGTACCACTATCGGCCACGAACCCGGCGGCGCGCTGGTCGCGCCGAGGCCGCCCCCGGTCTCGAGTTCGCGAGTGGCACACCACTGCGGCATCGGCCGAGAAGACCTCTCGATGGTGTGCCACTCGCGAACTGGCGTCGAGCGCGCGGTGCGGGCATGATCGCGCCGTGGTCATCCTTCCGGTGTGCGGCGCGTTTGTGGGGCGGGCCGCTGAGCTCGCGGCGTTGCAGGATGCCTATCGGGACCCGGCGGTGCATACCGTGCTGGTCGGGGGTGAAGCGGGTCTCGGCAAGTCGCGGTTGGTCGCGGAGTTCCGGACGCGGCTCGGGGCTCGTACGGTAGTGGCGTACGGAAGGTGCCCGGAATTCGGCGCTAAAGGGGTGCCGTTCACGCCGTTCGTCGCGGTCATGCGCACACTGCTGCGTGACCAGGGCGTGGAGGCGCTCGCGACGCTGCTTCCAGTGCGCCCGGCGCTGGCGCGCTGGCTTCCGGAACTGGCGGCGCGGTCGGGCGCGGCGGAGGCCGACACCGACAGGATCCGGTTGTTCGGTGAGATCCTCACCGTGCTGGAACAGTTCTCGATGACCAAACCGCTGGTGGTGGTGCTGGAAGACTTGCACTGGGCCGACGACGCCAGCCTGGAATTGCTCGCCTTCCTGGTGGCCAACATCGCCGAAGGCGATCTGTTCTTGGTCGGCACCCACCGGCCTGCCGATTCCGAGCCGTTGCGCAAGCTGATCGCGAGCCTGCGCCGAGACCCGAGTGTCCGCTTGCTGAATCCAGCACCGCTGACCAGGCACGAGGTCGGCAGGCAATTGGCCGCGCTGCGCGGCAGGGAGCCCGAGCCAGGGACCATCGGGCGGATCTTCCAGCGCAGCAGGGGAATTCCGCTGTACGTCGAGGCACTCGATCCCGCACCGGAGGACACGCCCGCCCAGCTGTCGGAGCTGTTGCTCGATCACCTGTCCGACCTACCCGATCAGGCCGCGTCGGTGCTGCAGCTCGCGGCGGTGGCCGGGTCACCGGTCCGGCACACCCTGCTGGCGGCCGCCTCCGACCTCCCCGAGGGAGCGCTCGCCACAGCACTGCGTCAGCTGGTCGACCAGCGGCTCCTGCTTTCCACCGACACCGGCTACCAGTTCCGGCACGTTCTCATCCGCGACGCCGTCTACGAACACCTCCTACCGGCGGAGCGAAAAGCGCTGCACAGCAGCCTTTCCCAAGCCCTGGCTACCCGGCGAAGGAAGCCGGGCGCGGACCGATGCCCGGCCGCCGAACTGGCCTACCACGCGCATGCCGCCGGAGAGCTGCCGCTGGCATTCGAAGCCGCGTGGGACGCCGCAGCGGAGGCGGAAAGGGTGAGCGCGCATCGCGATCAGGTGCACCACCTGGACCGGGTGCTCGATTCGTGGGACCGCGTACCGGAAGCGGCGCGACGGGTGGACGCCGATCGGCTCGACGTCTTGGCAGCGCTCGTGGCCGCGTGTCATCGCGGCGGCGTCGTCGAGCGCGGCATCGCGGCGGCCGACGAGGCGCTGGCCGCCACCGATGCGGGGACCGACCCGGAGCGTGCCGCGCGCCTGCATTACTACCGCGCCGGACTGCGCAATCAGAGCAGCGGCGGCGGCGAAGACGACCTGCTCGCGGCGCTGACCTATCTTCCTTCGGACCAGCCGACCCTGCTACGCGGTGAAGCCCTCGCCGAACTCGCCGCGGTGCGGGTGTTCAGCGGCGCGACAGCGGCCGAGAACGACGCGCGCGCCGCCGTCGAGGTAGCCGAACAGTTACGTGGTGACCCGCCCGTCAACGACACCTCGCCGGTCACGGCATCGTCGCTCCGCGCGCCGGGCGCGGTCGCAACGAACCCGGGCGGGGGCGTCGAAGCAGAGGACACGGCTGGTGCGGACGCCGCGAGGCACCGGCGGCATTCGAGCGACCCTCGCGAGGACCGGAGCGCCGCGTCGCTGGCCGCGCGTGCCCACGCCTATCTCGGGCTGGCCACCGCGAACCGTCCCGACGCCGCCATGACCCATTTCGAGCGGGCGCATGCCGCCGCTGAGGCCGCGGGAGATCCGGGCACCTTGCTGACCGTGGTGCTGTGGGAGACGGCGCTGCTGGTCTCGGCAGGCGCCGACGAAGCGGCCATCACGGCGATCCAGCAGGGGCTGCGCGCCGCGCACGAGAGTTACCGATTCGCCGAGGCCGCGCCGATCCTGCTGGTCAAGTGGGCGCAGGCGCTCACAGCGCTGGGCCGCTGGAACGAAGCGTTGGATCTGATCGACGAATCGCTCACCGAGCAGTTGCCCCCGTTGAGCACCGCGGCGCTGCTGCTGTGTCACGCGCGGATCATGCTGGCGCGTGGGGACGACCAGGCCGCGGCGGCGAGCGCGGCGACCGCGCGACCCTTGCTCGGGAATCGGCGCTGGGCCAGGCAATATCAGATCCAGCTGCACACCGTGCAGACCGAGATCGCGCACGCGGCGGGCAATCCGCAGCGCGCCGCCGAGATCGGCGCAGCGACGCTGACCGCGGACGATCTGGTCGCGCACCCGCACGAGGCATGGGCACTGGCCGAGGCCATCGCCCGGACCCGCTGCGCGCCGATGGTCCTCGACTCCGCTGTCGCCAAGCTGCCGGTGACCACCGCGGTCGACGCCGCGTACCGGAATTCCTGCCACGCGGTGCGCAGCGGCCGTCCCGCCGACTGGGCCGCGGCGGCTTCCTCCTGGCGAGCCCTGGGTCGGCCGTACGAGCTGGCGCGCGGCCTGCTCGAATCCGGCCGCGCGGAATTGGCCGCGGGTGATCGCGCGGCGACACGCGACGCACTGCGGGCGGTCCTCGGGCTGGCGGACGAGTTGGCGGCGGCGCCACTCGCCGAGCAAGCCGGACAGCTGGCCCACCGCGCCGGGATCGACCTGGCCGAAGCCGGGAACCGGCCCGCCACGGCCCGGCCAGCGAGCATCTCGGGCCTGACCCCGCGCGAACTCGACGTCCTACGCCTGGTGGCTACGGGCGCGAGCAACCGACAGATCGCGGCCGAGTTGTTCATCAGCGCCAATACCGCGGGTGTGCATGTCTCGCGGATCCTCACCAAGCTCGGAGCGTCCAGCCGCACCGAGGCGGCCGCGATCGCGCGAGAACGCGGATTGCTCGGCTGCGGATGATGACCACCGGCGGACGACCGAACTGGAGGACGACCAGCCTGGTGGGAGCGTCGGGGAGGACATCGTCCACGACAGCCGGTCCGGCGGCGCACCCGGATACGCATTCGGCAGGGACTACCGGTCCCGCACCCGCACACTGGCCCGTAAGATACAATAAGTCGAACATGTCTCGAAAGGACTGGCTGATGCGGTCGACCTTGTTGTCCCGGCGCGATCTCGAGTTCCTGCTCTACGAGTGGCTGGACGTCGAAGCGCTCACCAAGCGCGAGCGGTACGCCGAGCACTCGCGGGAGACCTTCGACGCCGTGCTCGAGCTCAGCGAGCAGCTGGCCACCAAGTATTTCGCGCCGCACAACAAGCTCAACGACGCCAACGAACCCACCTTCGACGGCGAGCGCGTGACCATCATCCCGGAGGTCGGCCAGGCGCTGGCCGCCTTCGCGAAGGCCGGTCTGCCTTCGGCCGCAATGGATTACGAACTGGGCGGCGCCCAACTGCCCGCGACCGTCGCGCAGGCGAGCTACGCCTGGTTCCAGGCGGCCAACCCGGGTACCGCGGGCTACCCGTTCCTCACGGTGGCCAACGCGAATCTGCTTCTCGCCCACGGCCCGGAACACGTCGAGAAGTTCGTGAAGCCCATGCTCGCGGGCCGCTTCTTCGGCACCATGTGCCTGTCGGAGCCGCAGGCCGGTTCCTCGCTCGCCGACATCGTCACCCGCGCCGAACCGCAGGGCGACGGCACGTATCGCCTGTTCGGCACCAAGATGTGGATCTCGGGCGGCGATCACGAACTCGGCGAGAACATCGTGCACCTGGTGCTGGCCAAGATCCCCGGCGGCCCCGCGGGCACGAAGGGCATCTCGCTGTTCGTGGTGCCCCGGTTCCTGGTCGGCGACGACGGCGCGATCGGTGAGCGCAACGACGTCGCTCTGGCCGGGCTCAACCACAAGATGGGCTACCGCGGCACGGTCAACACCGTGCTGAACTTCGGCGAGGGCCGCTGGACGCCCGGTGGCGCGCCCGGCGCGATCGGCTACCTGGTCGGCGAGCCGCAACGCGGACTGACCTACATGTTCCACATGATGAACGAGGCGCGCATCGGCGTCGGCCTGGTCGCCACCGCCCTCGGCTACACCGGATACCTCGAGTCGCTCGACTACGCCCGCACGCGCACCCAGGGCCGGGCCAAGCTCCCCGCCGACCCGTCCGCGCCGCAGCGGCCGATCATCGAGCACGCCGACGTGAAGCGGATGCTGCTGGCCCAGAAGTCCTATGCCGAAGGCGCGTTGGCGCTGGTGCTCTACTGCGCGCAGTTGGTCGACGAGCAGCGCACCGCCGAATCCGAGGACGAACGCCGCGCGGTCACCCTGCTGCTGGACATCCTGACCCCGATCGCCAAGAGCTGGCCTTCGCAGTGGTGCCTCGAGGCCAACAGCCTCGCCATCCAGGTACTCGGCGGCTACGGCTATACCCGCGAATACAACGTCGAGCAGCACTACCGGGACAACCGGCTCAACCCGATCCACGAGGGCACGCACGGCATCCAAGGCCTGGACCTGCTGGGACGCAAGGTGACCCAGCAGGGTGGCGCGAGCCTGCTCGCGCTCGGGGCCCGGGTGGACGCGACCATCACCGCCGCGCGCGCGGCCGGCGGCGAGGCCGCCGAGCTTGCCGCTCAACTCGATTCGGCATGGCGGCGTCTGGTCGAGGTGACCGCGGGACTGTTCGCCTCCGGCGACATCGAAGCCGCGCTGGCCAACAGCTCGGTGCACCTGGAAGCGTTCGGGCACACCGTACTGGCCTGGATCTGGCTGGAGCAGTTCCTCGCCACCGCGGACCGATCCGGTGATTTCTACGATGGCAAGCGGCACGCGGCCCGGTTCTTCTATCGTTTCGAATTACCCAAGACCGCACCGGCGCTGGATCTGCTCGCCACCTTGGATACGACCACCTTGCAGATGCGGGACGAGTGGTTCTGAGCACGGCGCGTTTCGATACATGTTCTAAAAGATGTACCATTCCGCGGTGATCGATTCCAGTCAGCGGACCACCCGTCCTCCCGGCCGCCCGGCCTCCGCGACCAGGGAACAGGTCATCGAGCATGCTCGCAGGGCGTTCCTGTCCGGCGAGCGCGTGGACATCCAGGCGATCGCCGGGCAGCTCGGACTCAGCCGCGCCTCGGTCTACCGCTGGTTCGGCTCCCGCGACGGAGTGCTCGGTGCCGTTCTGGCCGGCGAGTTCGAGGCGCTGCTCACCCGCGCCGACGCCCGTCGCCGCTCCACCGGCGCGCGGCGCATCCTGGACGTGCTCTACCGGGTCAACCGCTGGATGACCGACAACGAGCCGTTCCGGCGCTACTTCGAGAACGAGCCGCTGTCCGGCCTGCGCATCCTCACCGCGAGCGACGGGCCGGTACAGCCGCTGGTCGTGGGCACCGTCCAGGAGTTGATCGCGCGCGCCGCCGAAGAGGACGGATACGATCCGCCGCTGGAACCCGCGCTGCTGGCCTACGCGCTCGTCCGGCTCGGTGAGGCGTTCCTGTACAACGACAACGTCGCGGGCATTCGCGGCGACATCGACCGGCTGCACGAGGTCCAGGCGGCGCTGCTGGGCATCCCCGACGCGATCACACCGTGACCGGGGCGCTGCTGCACCAGCGTTTTCCCGAGGTGGCCGACACCTTGCCGTTCGTCCGCCTCGGCACCGCTCCGACGCCCGTCGGCCGGTGCGACCTCGGCACCACGGCCCAGCTGTGGTGCAAGGACGAAAGCGGATACGGCGACGGCGAATGGGGCGGCAACAAGGTCCGCAAGCTGGAGTGGCTGCTGCCGGAGGCACGGCGACGGGGCGCGCGCACCATCCTCACCGTTGGCGGCACCGGAACAAACTGGGGGCTCGCCACCGCCCTGTACGGCCGTGCCCAGGGCATCGATACCGAGCTCGCCTTGGTGGACCAGCCGGTCGACGACCACGTGCGCGCGCAACTGCGGCGGCTGGAGAAATCAGGCGCCGCTCTGCATTTCACGCACACCAAACTGCGCACGATCCTCGCGGCGCCCTGGCTGTATCTGCGACGCGTGCGGGGCGGCACGCGTCCGTACTTCCTGCCTGCGGGCGGATCGTCGCCGGTCGGAGCCTTGGGTTACGTCGAGGTGGCGTGCGAACTCGCGGCACAGATCGCGGCGGGTGAGCTGCCCGAGCCGGGGCACATCGTCACCGCGGTCGGATCCGGCGGCACCGCCGCGGGCCTCGCACTCGGCCTGCGCCTGGCCGGGCTGCGCACGCGCGTGGTCGGAGTCGTCGTCAACGACACGCTCCCCCTCGACGCGAAGCACATCGTCCGGCTCGCCGGACGGACCGAGCGTCTGCTCCGCGCCCGCGGAGCGCGCTTCGCGCCGACCGGGCTGCGGCCGGAGGACCTCACGCTGACCATCGAATGGCTCGGCCCCGGCTACGGCCACACCACGCCCGCCGCCGTGGATGCCGCACAGCGCGCCGAACGCGCCGGGCTGCACCTGGAGACCGTCTACACCGCCAAAGCGCTCGCGGCCCTGCTCGCTCTGGATCGCGCGGGCTTCTTCGGCGCCGGGCCGGCGCTGTTCCTCAATACCTACGGTCCGCGACCGTAGATTCGCGCGACGCGGCCCGCGGGACGTCGCTTTCGAATCGCTGTGATCCGAATTCGGCCGCCGTAACCCGACGTGGCGTATTAGCCGTACGGCCGCGCATATCGCCAGGTCGGGCCGCGAGGCTCCCGGCGCAATAACATCCTCTGATTTCTCCCGGCGGCGACGCGGGAAAGCGCGCGACCACAACCACACTATCGTCGCTATTCGTGCAGGTCAGCGATAGAAAGGCGGAGACGGTGGCAGCGGAACCCACGCCGGTGCGGCAGTTGCGCGCCGATCAAGCGCGGCGGGTGGCCGACATCTTGCGCCACCAGTTGCACGCGGGCGCGTTCGAGAACGCGCTGCCGAGCGAACAGGAACTCGCCGCCGAGTACGGCGCCTCCCGCAACACCGTGCGCGACGCCTTGGCGCTGTTGAAGGACGAGGGCTTGATCGACCGGGCGCCGAAAGTGGGCACCCGGGTGGCCACCCGCAAGTACGACCACGGGCTCGACGCTCTGCTCGGGCTGCAGGAGACCTTCAAGGGCCACGGCACCGTGCGCAACGAGGTGCGCGCGGCGATGCACGTCGCCGCGCCGCCCGCCGTCGCGCGCAGGCTCGGTCTCGCGCCCGGCGAGCGCGTGGTCTATCTGGAGCGCCTGCGCTACCTGGCGGATCTGCCGCTGAGCCTCGACCTCACCTACCTCGTGCCCGACATCGGCACCGAGGTGCTCGGCCACGACCTCGAGCACACCGACGTCTTCGTGCTGCTGGAACGCATCAGCGGCCAGTCGCTCGGCTCGGCCGACCTCGCCCTGGAAGCGGTGCCCGCCGACCCGCACACCGCCTCCACCCTCGACGTCCCCGGCGGCGCGCCGCTGCTGATGCTGGAACGACTGACCCGGCTCGACGACGGCCGTCCGGTCGATCTGGAGTACATCCGCATGCGCGGTGACCGCATCACCATGCGCGGCAGCCTGACCCGCAGCACACCCGAATGGAAGGTCCTCTAGATGGCACTCGTCAACCAGCGCGCCGACATCCCCGTCACCATCGACGAGTCGCTGTGCATCCAGGGGTGCACGCTGTGCGTCGAGATCTGCCCGCTCGACTCGCTGGCCATCAACCCCGAGAACGGCAAAGCCTTCATGCACGTGGACGAGTGCTGGTACTGCGGTCCCTGCGCGGCCCGCTGCCCCACCGGCGCCGTCACCGTCAACATGCCCTACCTGCTCCGCTGATCTGGAAGACCGATGAAAGTGAAACTCGCCCCCGTCCTGCTCGCCGCCGCGCTCGCGTTGACCGGGTGCTCGCTGGAGCAGTCCGACGACACCCCCGCCGGCACCGTCAAGGTGGTCGTCGGCTACCAGTCCAAGACCATCAACACCGTCACCGCGGGCACCTTGCTGCGCGCGCAGGGCTACCTCGAGCAGCGGCTACAGAAGATCACCGACAACGGTGGGGCGAAGTACCAGGTCGAGTGGCAGGACTACGACACCGGCGCGCCGATCACCGCGCAGATGGTGGCCGAGAAGATCGACATCGGCTCCATGGGCGACTACCCGTTGCTGATCAACGGCTCTCGCACCCAGGTCAACGAGCGCGCGCGGACCGAACTGGTGTCGGTCACCGGGTACAACCCCAAGGGCGCGCTGAACATGGTCGTCGTACCGAACGATTCGGCGGCCACCAGCATCGGCGACCTGGCGGGCCAGAAGATCTCGGCCAGCGTGGGCTCGGCCGGGCACGGTACGCTGGTGCAGGCGCTGTCCCGGGCGGGCATCGATCCGGCCAAGGGCGTTGAAGTGCTCAACCAGCAGCCGCAGGTCGGCGCGACCGCCCTGGAATCCCACCAAGTGGGCGCGCTGTCCCAATTCGTCGCGTGGCCCGGTCTGGTCGTCTTCCAGAACAAGGCCAAGCTGCTCTACGACGGCGCCGAACTCGGCGTGCCGACCTTCCACGGCGTGGTGGCCCGACGCGCGTACGCCGCCGATCACCCTGAGGTCCTGCAGGCGTTCCTGGCCGCGCAGTTGGATGCCACCCAATTCCTGCAGGAGAAGCCGTTCGAAGCCGCCAAGATCGTCGCCGACGGGTCCGGGCTGCCGCAGGAGGTGGTGTACCTCTACAACGGTCCCGGCGGAACGAGTTTCGACACCACGCTCAAGTCGAGCCTGGTCAACGCGCTCAAAGGTGATGTGGCCTACCTGAAGTCGATCGGCGACTTCGCCGACCTCGACATCGATCGGTTCGTCGACGACGGGCCGCTGCGCAAGGCGTACACGGAGACCGGACGCGGCGACTACGACCGCGACCTGGCCGCCACCGCCAACCCGACCCGGGTCACCGGCGCCGACCCGATCTGCGGCAAAGCGGCGGAGAACCCCGCGCTGGCCGGCGAACTGTGGGTGGACGGCGCGGCGAAGCCGCAACCGGCCGCGGACCCGACCTGCCTGCTGCGCGCTGTCCAGGCCGCGAAAGCGCAGGGCCGGACGATCCGCGCCGCCTACGTCCCGGACACCGAACTCGGCACCCGCTGGTTCGCCGACAAGTCGATCTGGTTGCGCGACGGCGCCGCCTACCTGCCCTTCACCACCACCGCGGCCGCGCAGCGCTACCGGCAGGCGCACCCGTCCGCCACGCCGGTCGGCTACGACCAGGCCGTCACGGAAGTACGCGGATGACCAGCGAACTGGCCGCACCGGCGGTGCGGGCCGCGGCCGAACCCGCCGCCGCCCGATCGGCGGCCACGCCGGCGTTGCGATCGGCCTGGCGCTCGCGCCTGCTGCGGGTGGGCTCGGTCGCCGCCGCGGTCGGACTGTGGCAGCTGCTCACGGTCAACAACGTGCGGGCGGCGGGCCTGCGGTTCGACACGCTGCCGACCGTCACCGAGATCGTCGCCGAATTCGGCACGCAGTTGCGCTCCGACCAGTACTACCTGGACATCGCGCAGTCGCTGATCCGGATCGTCACCGGCTTCGGGCTGGCCGCGGGCATCGGCGTGATCGCGGGCATCGGACTGGGCCGGTCGCGGTTGCTCGCCGACACCTTCGGCCCGCTGGCCGAACTCGTCCGCCCGATCCCGGCCATCGCCCTGGTGCCGGTCGCGATCTTGCTGTTCCCCAACGACGAGTCCGGCATCGTGTTCATCACGTTCACCGCGTCGCTGTTCCCGGTGCTGGTCAGCACCAGGCACGCGGTGCGCGCACTGCCCACGATCTGGGAGGACGCGGTGCGCACGCTGGGCGCGTCCCGGCTGGACGTGCTCACCCGCGTGGTGTTCCCCGGCATCCTGCCCGGCGTCTTCAGCGGGCTGTCGGTCGGCGTCGGCGTGGCGTGGATCTGTCTCATCTCCGCGGAGATGATCTCCGGACGCCTCGGCGTCGGCTACCGCACCTGGCAGGCCTACACCATCGTGGACTATCCGGCGGTGTTCGTCGGCATGATCACCATCGGCGTCCTCGGTTTCGCGACATCGGGGCTGGTCGAGCTGGCCGGCCGCCGCATAACCCGCTGGCTGCCCAGGGAGGTCGAAGCATGACCACAGTGATCGACGCACCGGCATCGACCGGAATGGCCCTGAGTCTCAGCGGTGTCCGCATCGCCTATAGCGGCGAGCCGGTGCTCGACGGGCTGAACCTGTCCATCGCGCCGGGCGAAATTCTCGTCGTGGTCGGCAAATCCGGCTGCGGCAAGTCGACGTTGCTGCGCGCGGTCGCCGGACTGCGGAGGCCGGAGGACGGAGCCATCCTGGCCGACGGCGACCACGTCACCGGGCCCGCGGCCGACCGTGCCTTGGTGTTCCAGGACGACGCCCTGCTGCCGTGGCGCACCGTGCGGCAGAACATCGAACTCGCCTTGCGCCTGCGCGGCACACCGCGAGCCCAGCGGCGGGCCACCGCCCTGCACTGGGTGGACGAGGTCGGGCTCACCGGCTACGCCGACTACCTGCCGCGCGACCTGTCCGGCGGCATGCGCCAGCGCGTCCAGCTCGCGCGCAGCCTGGCCGCCGCGCCGCGCGCCGTGCTGATGGACGAGCCCTTCGGCGCACTGGACACCCAGACCAGGGAAACCATGCAGCGCCTGCTGATCCAGACCTGGCGCGCCCACCCCACCACCATCGTCTTCGTCACCCACGACCTCGACGAGGCCCTGCTGCTCGGCGACCGCATCGCCGTGCTCGGCGGCGGCACGCTGCGGGCGCTGGTGCCGGTGCCCAGCCCGAGGGACGCGATCGACCGGACCGCGACGAAGGCCGAGATCCTGGAGAAACTGTGAACATTCCGCCGCTATCGGAACGGATTCGGCTGGACTGCGACGTGCTCGTCATCGGCGGCGGCACGGCGGGCACGATGGCCGCGCTCACCGCCGCCGAGCAGGGCGCGAACGTGCTGCTGCTGGAGAAGGCGCACGTGCGGCACTCCGGCGCGCTGGCCATGGGCATGGACGGCGTGAACAACGCCGTGATCCCGGGCAAGGCCGAGCCGGAGGACTACGTCGCCGAGATCACCCGCGCCAACGACGGCATCGTCGACCAGCGCACGATCTACCAGACCGCGACGCGCGGCTTCGCCATGGTGCAGCGGCTGGAACGCTACGGCGTGAAGTTCGAGAAGGACGAGTACGGCGAGTACGCCGTGCGCCGAGTGCACCGGTCCGGCTCGTACGTGCTGCCGATGCCCGAGGGCAAGGATGTCAAGAAAGCGCTGTATCGCGTCCTGCGCCAGCGCAAGATGCGCGAGAAGATCCGCATCGAGAACCGGCTCATGCCGGTGCGCGTGCTCACCGACAACGGACGCGCCGTCGGCGCCGCCGCCCTGCACACCCGCACCGGCGAATTCGTTGCCGTCGGTGCGAAAGCCGTGATCCTGGCCACCGGGCCGTGCGGCAGGCTCGGGCTGCCCGCCAGCGGATACCTGTACGGCACCTACGAGAACCCGACCAACGCGGGCGACGGCTACTCGATGGCCTACCACGCCGGGGCCGAACTCAGCGGCATCGAATGCTTCCAGATCAACCCGCTGATCAAGGACTACAACGGCCCGGCCTGCGCCTACGTCGCCAATCCGTTCGGCGGCTACCAGGTCAACGCCGAAGGCGAACGCTTCGTCGACTCCGACTACTGGTCCGGCCAGATGATGGCCGAGGTCAAGCGCGAGATCGAATCCGCGCGCGGTCCCATCTACCTGAAGGTGTCGCACCTGCCCGACGAGACGCTGAGCACGCTCGAAGGAATCCTGCACACCACCGAGCGACCCACCCGAGGCACCTTCCACGCCAACCGCGGCCACGACTATCGCACCCACGACATCGAGATGCACATCTCCGAAATCGGCTTGTGCAGTGGCCATTCCGCCTCCGGAGTGTGGGTCGACGAGCACGCGCGCACCACGGTGCCCGGCTTGTACGCGGCGGGCGATCTGGCGTGCGTGCCGCACAACTACATGATCGGCGCGTTCGTCTTCGGCGATCTCGCCGGTGCGCACGCCGCGTCCACCCTGGACGAGGTCGCCGCGCCCGCAGAGTTGCCCGAGGACCAGCTGGCCGCCGCCCATGAGCTGATCTACCGGCCGCTGCGCCAGCCGGAGGGGCCGCCGCAACCGCAGGTGGAATACAAGCTGCGACGTTTCGTGAACGACTATGTCGCGCCGCCCAAGACGGCGACCAAGCTGGCCATCGCGGTGGAGACCTTCGACCGGATGCGCGGGGAGGTCGAGGGCATCGGCGCGCGCACCCCGCACGAGCTGATGCGCGCGGCGGAGGTGTCGTTCATCCGCGATTGCGCCGAGATGGCCGCCCGCAGCTCACTGACCAGGACCGAATCCCGTTGGGGCCTCTACCACGAGCGCGCCGACCTACCCGAACGCGACGATGCCGAATGGCGATACCACCTCAACCTGCGCAAGAACCCCGACGGAACCATGGCGTTCCTGAAGCGGCCGGTGGCGCCGTACCTGGTTCCGGTGCCCGGGCTCGACGACCTGCCCTCGGCCGATGCCGAGGTGGTGCCGGTGCACCAGCCGCACCAGGTCGTCGGCCGTGCGCCGCATACCGGCGGCGGCGCTGAGCACGATCGCACCGCGGCCGGTTCGCCGGCGCAGCCCGCCACTCCCCCGTCTCCCCGGATCGTCGCGCTGCTCGCGCTCGACGAGCCCACCGTGGAGCAATTGTCCAGCTATCTGACCGATGCCGACGCGGGCGTGCGGGCCGCGGCGATCTCGGTGCTGACCGAGCACACCCCGGAGGGCTTCGCGACCGCCCTCGGCGACGCGCTGGACGACACGGCGGCCTCGGTCCGGCGCGCCGCCGCGGCCAGCCTGCGCGAACTCGTCGAGGTGTTGCCCTCGGCGGCAGGACTTTCCGACCGGCTCGGCTCGGCCGACCCCGTCGTGCGGTCCACGGTGATCGATCTGTTGCGCGCCCTGCGGGCAGGCGAACCCGCGCACTACCGCGCGGCGTTGGCGGACGAGGATCATCGCGTCCGCATCGAGGCGGTCCGCGCGCTGGTCTCGCTGAACGATCGGGACGGCGTCGCCACCCTGGCCGCCGACGGCAACCGGGAAGTGCGGATCGCGGTCGCCCAAGGCCTGGCCGCCATCGGCGACGGCGGGGCCGAGGTGATCCGCCGCCTCGCCGACGACCAAGACCCGCTGGTCCGCGCCGCGGCCCTGACCGCGTTCGCGCAGCTGGGCGCCGAGCCCGCCGACGTCACCGCGCTGGCGGCCGCGCTGCGTCACTCGGCCTGGCAGATCCGGGTAGGTGCGGCGCGCGGGCTCGCGGGTGGCGACCCGGATCTCGCGGTGCCGATCCTGGCTGCGGCACTGCACGATCCGCATCTCGACGTCCGCAAGGCGGCGGTGCTGTCGCTGTCGGCGTGGCCGGACCTGCCCGCCGCGCACGACGCGCTGCGCGCCGCGATCGACGACACCGATGCCGACGTGCGCGCGTATGCCCGGCGAGCGCTGGCCACCCAGCCGACCGCCTAGCGCGGCGTGGTTGCCGCAGCTCGAATCGCTGATTAGATTAGCGGCTCGACCGTTGCCGACTCGTCGGCCGTGACACAGCCGGACGGCGACGGGGCGGCCGACGACGAATCCGTCGCCGTTGTCCACCAGCAGCGACGGGAGTATGGCGTTGACCTTGCCGAACTGGCTGGATCTCGCCGTGCTCACCACCGTCGTGGTGGCCGCGGTGCTCGGCTGGCGTCGCGGCGCGATCGTGGGGCTGCCCGGTTTCGCGGGCGCCTTGGCAGGAGCGATTCTCGGCGCGGCGCTCTCGGCCACGGTGTTCGGTCAGCTGGCTCCCGGCGCCGTGCGGCTCCTGCTCGCGCTGACGGTGGTCGCCGGGTTGGTCGCGTTCGGCGCGGTCGCCGGGCACCGGGCCGGACGAGCCGCACGCGCGACGGTGTCCGATCCCGTCGCGCAACGCGCCGACGCCGTCTGCGGATGTCTCGCCTACGCGCTCGCGGTGCCGCTGGTGGTGTGGCTGTTCGCCGCACCGCTGGAATCGTCCGCCCTGGTGCGTGATTCGACGACCGTGCGGACCGTCGACGACGTCGCGCCGTTCTGGCTGTCCGGACTGTCGGAGGTGCTCACCGGACCGATCGTGGACGCCGGGCTCAGCCGCCCGCTCGCGCCGCCCGATCCGGGCATCGTCGCGGGACCGATGCCCGCCGCACTGCGCCAGAGTGTGCTTCGCGTCCAGGATCTCGCGCCGACCTGCGGCGTGCGCCAGTCCGGCTCCGGATTCGTCATCGCGCCGGAGCGCGTGCTGACCAACGCGCACGTCGTCGCGGGCTCCAGCAAAGTCTCCGTCGACACCGCGGCCGGATCGCTCACCGCGACTGTGGTGCGGTTCGATCCGACCATGGACATCGCGGTGCTCGCCGTCCCCGGGCTCACCGCGCCCGCCCTGACCGTCGCGCCCGAACCGGCCGATCCCGGCGACGACGCGATCGCGCTCGGCTACCCCAGGGGCGGGTCCTACACCGCGTCCGCCACGCGGGTGCGCGGCCGGGCCGAACGCCAGGTGCGCGACATCTACCGCACCGGTGTCGGGGAACGCGAGATCTACACCTTGGACGGTTCGATCCAGCACGGCAATTCCGGCGGGCCACTGGTCGACCGCGACGGCCGGGTGCTGGGCATCGTGTTCGGTGTCGACGAGAACAACAGCAATGTCGGATTCGCCACGAGCCTGCCGGAAGTCCTCGACCGGCTCGACCACGGGTGGCGCTCCGACCGCCCGGTCGACACCGGCCCCTGCGCGTCCTGACCGCCGGTCAGGACGCGTCGGCGATGATCACCACACCGCTCGAGGCATCCAGCAGCGGAATGGTCCGCTCCGCGGCATCGTCGACATGCACGCGCGGGTGCGCGGGCAGCTCGGTCTCGTAGTAGGTGCCAGGACCGTAGAACTGGCCGTACTTCACCACCACGCCGTCGAAGTCCAGCACAGCCGCTTCGTGCTCCTGGATCACCGCGCCCCGGCCCGCGGGCGGCTCCCACGCGATACTCTGGGCGAGAAAGCGTTTCGCCCCGGCCGCCCGCGCGGCGGCGATCAAGTTACGGGTGCCCTCGGTACGGATGCGCGCGTTCGCCTCGGCCCGCTCCGGCAGCAGCGCCGCGTCGTCCGGCAGGTCCGTGAGCTGATGCATCACCATGTCGGGCCCGAACCCGACCACGGCGGCGGACAGGGCGTCGGCGTCGTACACATCGCACACCACCGGCTCGGCCCCCAGCGCCCGCAAAGGATCGGCCTTCCCCGCCGATCGGGTCATCCCCGCGACCTCGTGCCCCGCTTCGACCAACAGCGGAAGCAAGCGGACTCCGATAACGCCGGTCGCACCGGCCAAGAAGATGCGCACGGTGTTTATTTTGCAGCGCCTGCGGCGCTGCGTGTTCGCGGCCCCCTCATGGCTCGCGTCCGAGCAACCGCCGCTGGCGACTTCGTCGCGGACGCGGCGGCCGCTCGGACGCGAGCCGGGCCGCGAACGGCGGGTGCTCGGTCTCGCTTCGCTCGAAAGACGTGGTGGAGGTGCGCGGGGCGCGTCGGTATCAATGCTGCGACGTCGCGCGCGGTTGAAGTGACCGGGCTGCGCGTGGTTGCCGCTCATGCAGTCGCATCTCGGACGCGAGCCGGGCCGCGAACGGCGCATGCTCGGTCTCGCTTCACTCAGTCGCGGAGACACTGGCTTCAGCCGCAGCGAATCCAAGCGGTGGCCTCGTTGCCGTTCAGGACGTAGTCGATTCCGCGTGCGGTCAACAGGTGGAGTACGGGAATGTTGTCCGGCGTCGTGCTCACGAACAGCCCCGAGTAGCCCTCGGCGGTTGCCCGCTCGATCAATGCGGCGAACACGGCGGTGCCGATTCCCGTGCCTCGGCGGGAGCGGCCGAGCCAGACTCCCGCCTCGGCTGCGCCGTCCGAGGCGGGCAACCGGCACAGTCGTGCCGCGCCGACCACCTCGCCGTCCACCCGTATGCCGTAGGTCGACTCGACGGGCTGCTCCGCCAGCGCGCGGCCGCGGTGGAAGGCTCGGAAATCCGCCTCTCGGTCGGCATTCCAGCTCGCGTCCGGCGCTTCCACCGGCATGACCTCGCCAGGATGCGCGTCGGCCACCGCGGTGTGCAGCAGATCGGTGAGCAACGCTTCGTCGAGCGGTTCGAGGACGACATGGCGGGGCATGCGCCGATCCTGGCACCGGGACCGGCCGCACGCGACCGGTTTACCGCCCGCTCAGACCGGGGTGATCGGCAGGCGCAACGCGCCGGGCGCGGCGACCGGAACCACCGGGTTCTTCGGCTCGATCGGCGCGAGCCTGCGGTAGGCCGTGCCGAGAGGTGGACGCAGGTCGTCCTCGCCTTTGTTCGGCCACAACGACATGGCGCGTTCGGCTTGGGCGGTGATGGTCAGGGATGGATTCACGCCCAGGTTCGCCGAGATGGTGGAGCCGTCGGTGATGTGCAGGCCGGGGTGTCCGTAGACCCGGTGGTAGGCGTCGACGACGCCCGACTCGGCCGAGTCGCCGATGGCGCAGCCGCCGATGAAATGGCCGGTGATCGGGATGTTCATCAGTTCGGTCCAGCCACCCTGCGGCAGGCCTCCGATCTTCTCCGCGATGCGCCTGGTCACCTCGTGTCCTTCCGGAATCCAGGTCGGCGGTGCGGCGCCGTCGCCCGGCTTGGTCGTCATGCGCCTGCCGAACAAGCCGCGCTTGGTGTAGGTGACGATCGAGTTGTCGACGTTCTGCATGACGAGCACGCCGATGCTGCGCTCGGACCAGCGGCGGGGGTTGTGCAGCCGGACGAGGTGGCGGCGGTGCGCGATCAATTCCCGCACGCCCAGCCACCAGCGCGCCCTGCCCGCATGCCCGTCCACGAGCACGGTGGCCAGCAAACTCATCGCATTGCTGCCCTTGCCGTAGCGGACCGGCTCGATGTGGGTGTACTCGTTGGGGTGGATGGACGAGGTGATCGCCACGCCCTTGGTGAAGTCGGTGCCCTTGCGCAGCGACCGCGCGGCCAGCACGGCTTCGGAATTGGTGCGGGCCAGATGCCCCAACCGCGACGAGACGTGCGGCAGACTGCCGTTCTCGCGTAACCGGTGCAGCAGTTTCTGGGTGCCGAGCGCGGCGGCCGCGAAGATCACCTGGTCCGCGATGAACGTCCGCTCGCCCTTGCGCGCCCACCGCCCGGTCCGCACCGTCCGCACTTCGTAGCCGCCCTCCGGTCGCGGCCGAACGTCCGTCACCGTCGTCAGCGGATGCACCGTGGCTCCGGCCTTTTCGGCCAGGTAGAGATAATTCTTCACCAGTGTGTTCTTCGCGCCGTGCCGACAGCCGGTCATGCACTCGCCGCAGTGGGTGCAGGTCGAGCGCGCCGGTCCGACGCCGCCGAAGAACGGGTCGGCGACCTGCTTTCCCGGCCGAGAACCGTTGTCCGCGAACAGAACCCCTACCGGCGTGCGGCGATAAGTGTCGCCGATGCCCATGTCCTGCGCGACTTCGCGCAGGATTCGATCGGTCGGAGTGGTCGCCGGATTCTCGGTCACACCGAGCATTCGCCTCGCCTGGTCGTAGTACGGCGCCAGCTCGGAACGCCAGTCGGTGATGTGCGCCCACTGCTGGTCGCGGTAGAACTTCTCCGGCGGCTCGTACAGCGTGTTGGCGTACACCAGCGACCCGCCGCCGACTCCCGACCCGCTCATGATGAACGTGTCGTTGAGCAGGGTCATCCGCTGGATGCCGTAGCAGCCGAGTTTCGGCGCCCAGAGGTACTCGCGCAGATGCCAGGAGTTCTTCGCGTACTCGTGGTCGGCGAACCGCCGGCCCGCCTCGAGCACGCCCACCCGGTATCCCTTCTCGGTCGCGCGCAGCGCGGTGACGCTGCCGCCGAAGCCGGAACCGATGACGAGCACGTCGTAGTGGCTGTCCATGCGCTCGAGCGTATGGCGGCGAACACACAGGCCGGACGAGAGATACGGACGTGATATCGAGATTTCCGGCCATCTTGCCTCCGGCTTCCCATGGCAGTGAGCAACCGCCCGGGAAACCTGCGCGGCCACTCGTATGCTCGCTGCGTCGCGTCCAGCGAGATGGGAGAGCCTGTGACGGATCGCGAAGTACTGACCTGGGAGTCGTTCGGTTCCGCGAGCCGGGAACTCGCCGCGACCATCGCCGCTGACGGCTTCGAGCCCGATCTGATCCTCTCGATCGCGCGGGGCGGGCTGTTCGTGGCGGGCGCACTCGGCTACGCCCTGGACGTGAAGAACCTGCACGTGATGAACGTCGAGTTCTACACCGGCGTCGACCAGCGCCTGGAGTTGCCGGTGATGCTGCCGCCGGTGCCGCAGGCGGTGGATCTGGCAGGCGCCACCGTGCTGGTCGCCGATGACGTCGCCGACACCGGCGCCACCCTGAAACTGGTGCGCGACTTCTGTTCCGGCAAGGTCGCCGAGGTGCGCTGTGCGGTGATCTACCAGAAGCCGTGGTCGGAAGTCGACAGCGAATACGTGTGGCGGCGCACCGACCGGTGGATCAATTTCCCGTGGTCCACCGAGCCACCGGTGGTGCGACGGCAGCCGCGCGCGCTCGACGCCTGACCGCTGGGCATGCCCGCTTCGGTCGCAGCGGCCTCGAAGGCGCGCAGGACAAGCCCCGCCCGGTCGCTTCCGGTGGGCTGCCGCCGAAGAACGCGCCCGTGTCACCGGATGGAGGGCAGTGAGCGATCAATTCAGTTGAGCGACAGCGATTGCGCCGATCTTGTGATCGGTGATCGAGGAGGCCGCGCCGGATACTCCCAGCGCACCGAGGACCGTACCGCGGATCCGGATGAGGACGCCACCGCCGTTGGGCACCAATGCGTGGGCGTCCGGTCGCCGAGGTTCGCCGAACAGCGACTGCTCTCGCGGCGCGGTGGTCACGTGCACGGTGTCGAACCCCAGCGCGATGGCCGCCTCCGCCTTGTGTTTCGCGATTTCGCTCGCCCGCGCAGGCGCACCGTCCATCCGCGCGACGGCCACCACGATTCCGCCGGGTTCCACCACTGCCAGCGACACGGCCTCGCCGAGTCCGGTCGCCGCCTCGCGGGCCGCGGCGAGGACCGAGTCTGCCTGGTCGAGCGAGATCGCCATGCGACCATTCTCGCCCCGCACCGGATCGGCAGCGCGTAACGGCCCGGTCCTACTGCGGGATCCCGACGACTGGGCTCCCGGTCGCGACACGCCGCATTTCGAACACGCCGAAGGTCCGTCGCATAGCAACTGTCGAGCTACCATCAGAGCGAGGCGCTCACCAGCGTTTCCCCGACCGGCGATTCGTCGCCCGACCGGGCCACAGCAGCCGGCCGACGTCGGTGCGCTGCCCACACCACTCGCACCGGTGGGCAGCCCGGACTTCCCAGGTTTGACTGGAATGGATCCGGTAGCCAATACGGCGCAACGTAGGATGAATTCGCGATCATGGGCGCGGAGGCGCATGCCGGGAAAGCGAATCGTACTGAACTACAAATGAATTGGATCTCGTTTTCGAGCGAGGAACGGGTAGGAGGTATGCGGGTGGGCGCAGCGGCGCGGTCTGGAAAGCAGCGGGGTATTCGCGGTCGAATGCGGAAGACCGGCGCTGTCATGGCAACAGCCGTGCTCATGTCGTCCCTCGGCGGAGCCGTCGCTACCGCCGCGCCGATCCACGCGCCGATATTGCGCGCACCGGCGCGCGGTTTCAGCGAGCTCTCCGTGCCGTCCAGCATGGGACCGATCAAAGTCCAGGTCCAATGGGCGGCCCGCGGCGGAAGCGCGGCGCTCTACCTGCTCGACGGCCTGCGCGCGCCCGCCGACCACAGTCAGTGGACGACCGATACCGACGCCTTGGCCCAATTCGCGGACGACAACGTCACCCTGGTGTTGCCGGTCGGTGGCCACTCGAGCTTCTACACCGACTGGTACCAGCCGAGCAGCACGAACGGCCAAGAGACGACGTACAAATGGGAGACCTTCCTCACCCAGGAACTGCCCGCCTACCTCCAGCGGTTCGGCGTGTCGCGAACCAACGATGCCGTCGTCGGCGCCTCCATGGGCGGCAACGCCGCGCTGATCCTGGCCGGATACCATCGCAACCAGTTCAAGTTCGCCGGATCGTTCTCCGGGTTCCTGCACCCGACGTTCCCGCTCTGGAACGAAGCGATGCGCGCCGCCATGCGGGACGAAGGCAATTTCAATGTGGACGACATGTGGGGGCCGGTCGGGGACCCCGCCTGGAGCCGCAACGACGCCACCGAACAGGCCGAATTGCTGCGCGGACTGCCGATATACGTCTCGACCGGCAACGGGCTGCCCGGCCCGCTCGACGTGCCGTTCGGAGTCGGGAACACGGTCAACGCGATGGGCCTCGAGTCGATGACGACGATCGCCGCCCAGATGTTCCGTGATCGGCTCGCGGAACTCGGGATGACCGCCCGCGTCGACACCGTCGACGGGACACACACCTGGCCCTACTGGCAGCAAGCACTCGCGACCGCGCGTCCGATGATCCTCGACGCGCTCGGCGCGCACTGACCGAGCCCCGACGCCGAGCACCGGGCCGGAGACTTCACCTCGGCGCTCGCACTAGCCGGACAGTACTCCCGCGACGACCGCGCTCACCGCACCGCCGACCGCCTCACGCGAGGGCGGACCGGCGTCCCGATCGGCGAACAACAGGTGCGCGGTCCCGATCAGCATGGGGGCGAGCGAGTCGACGTCGGCGGTCGCGGCGATCCGGCCGAGGTCGCGTTCGGCGGTGAGGTACCCGGCGATCATGGCGGTCGCTTCCGCGAGGACGGGGACGCCGGTCGGCCGGTCGCGGCGCAGGCG
The DNA here is from genome assembly GCF_047200615.1 of Nocardia sichangensis. NCBI lineage: Bacteria > Bacillati > Actinomycetota > Actinomycetes > Mycobacteriales > Nocardiaceae > Nocardia > Nocardia sichangensis. Next base: position 202,182 of record NZ_JBJZOK010000010.1, on the reverse strand, counting down.
TGCGCGCAATTCGTCCCGGAACGTGATCAAGCCGACGATGGCCGTGGTGACCGGGCCGAACACGTCCGTCAGCGCGGTGGTGAGGTGCTCGACCACGGCGCCGCTCCCGGCGGATTCCCGCAGAGCGGCAGCCCGTCGCTCGATCTCGACGATACGGGCGGTCACCAGTTCGGCGAGGAAGTCGTCGAAGTCGGTGAAGTGCCGGTGCAGAACGCCTTTGGCGCAGCCCGCCTCCGCGGTGACCGCCCGGCTGGTCAGCGCGCTCGGCCCGTGGCGGAGCAGGATCCGGTCGGCGGCGTCGAACAACTGCTCGCGCACGTCGCGGAGGGCGACTCCGGTGGGCATACGGGTGCCTCTTTCTGTTCGGATCGAGCCCACCCGTTGCCGAGTGGGCGCATGCCCATTTAAAGTGGGCGCATGCCCACTATACCTTCGCCGGAGGAAACGCCGCACCGGCACCGGCAGATCGCGGAGTCCTTCGGGGTGAATGCCGAACGCTACGACCGGACCAGGCCCAGCTATCCCGAAGCCCTGATAGAGCACATCGTTTCCATCAGTCCCGGGCGCGCGGTCCTGGATGTCGGCTGCGGCACCGGTGTCGAAGCCCGGCAGTTCCAGGCGGCCGGTTGCACGGTGCTGGGGGTCGAACCGGATCCGCGGATGGCGGAATTCGCACGGGGCCGAGGGTTGGAGGTCGACGTGGCGACCTTCGAAACCTGGGACAGCGCAGGCCGCGTCTTCGATGCGGTCATCGCGGGAACGGCTTGGCACTGGGTCGATCCGGTCGCGGGGGCGGCGAAAGCGGCGGAGGTTCTGCGTCCCCGAGGCGTGCTCTCCGCATTCTGGCATGTGTTCCATCTCCCGACCGAGGTGGCGGAAGCGTATGGCGTGGTGTACCGGCGGGTGGCGCCCGACTCGCCGTTCACCCTCCAGCCGGGCACGCGAGCCTTGGAGGTGTACCGGCAGATGCTGGACAAAGCGGCCGAAGGCATCCGGGAGACCGGTCGATTCGAAGATCCACTGGAATCGAGTTTCCAGTGGGAGCGCACCTACACCCGCGACGAGTGGCTCGATCAACTTCCGACGCACGGCTCCATGACCCGCCTCCCAGAGGACAAACTGACACAAGTGCTCGACGGTGTCGGCGCGGCGATCGATGCGATGGGCGGGAGTTTCACCCTGCCCTACACGACGGTGGCGATCACCGCGACGCGCACCGCCACACCCTGACCCGATGCGCCGCCCCTTCCCCCGCTGTTCCTGGGCTTCGTTTCCGTCCCGGCGGGTGCGGGTAGCTCGGACAGGTGGCCGGCGATGATCCGCGCTGGTCGACGCGTTCCGAGCGGTGAGGAGACGGTTGAGTGTCGGGGTTGTGGGCTGCGGGCGGATGGGGATTACTGGCCGGATCCGCCCTGCTGATAGGCGCTCTCGTGGGATTCTGGGCGCGCGTTCCCACGAAGATCGTGGCCAGCGTGATGGGATTCGGCAGCGGAGTACTGCTTTCGGCGGTGTCGTTCGAGTTGATCGCCGAGGCGCACGAGAAGGCCGGACTGCCGCCCACCGCCCTCGGCGCGGTGGGCGGCGCGGGGATCTACACCCTGGCGAATGTCGCCCTCGCCCGCCGCGGGGCCCGCCACCGCAAGCGCTCGGGAGACCAGCAACCCAGCGAATCCGAGCAGTCCGGCTCGGGCACGGCCATCGCGTTGGGCGCGCTGCTCGACGGTGTACCGGAGTCCATCGTCATCGGGGCGAGTTTGCTCGGCGGCGAAACCGTCAGCGCGGTCACCGTGGCCGCGGTGTTCATCAGCAATATTCCCGAGGGGCTGTCCAGCGCGGCCGGTATGCGCCGCGCGAACCGCAGCCCGCGCTACGTGTTCAGCTTGTGGGCTGGGATAGCGGTGATCAGCGGTGTGGCCGCCATGGCGGGCTACGGACTGCTCGGTGACGCCGCGCCCGCCGCGCTGGCCGCGATCACCGCACTGGCCGCGGGCGCGATCCTGGCCATGATCACCGACACGATGATCCCGGAGGCCTTCGAGGACGCCCATCTGTGGGTCGGAATGATCACGGTGGCCGGGTTCCTCACCGCCTTCGCCCTGTCCCAGCTCGACCACTAGCCCTGTGGTGCAAGCATTTCGGAGCCGCTTGCTCAGCGTGCGTCGGCTCGGCGGTCGGGCGCCCACAACCGATCGGCGTCGCCAACGGCGAGCCTGCCGCGGTAGACGTCGATCTTGTGGTCGATGAGTTCGAGGTTCTCGTGCAACTCGGCGATCTTGGCTGCCACCTCGGCGCGATGCGCCTCCATGAGGGCGAGCCGTTCGGGTTCGTTGCCGCGCCCGGCGGCGACGAGTTCGGCGTAGCGGCGGATGGTTTTGATGGGCATGCCGGTGGCGCGCAGCTTGGTGCAGACGGTGATCCAGTCCAGGTCCAACTGCTGGTAGCGCCGCCAGCCACCGGCCGCGCGATCGACCGGGGTGACGACCAGGCCCGCGCGTTCGTAGTAGCGCAAGGTGTGCACGCTGACCCCCGTCCGCCTGGCGGCCTCGGCGATGCTCATACCTTGCTGTGGCGGACCGGATTCCGGCTGCGGCTTGACTTCGAGCACGCTCTAGAATTTAGCGTCCGTGATCATGACGACAACATTGATCACCGGAGCGAACAAAGGTCTCGGTTTCGAGGCCGCCCGCCGGCTCATCGCCGCGGGCCACACCGTCTACCTCGGAAGCCGGGACGTCGAGCGCGGACGCCGGGCCGCCGAACAGTTGGGGGGACGGACAGTCCAGCTCGACATCACCGATGACGTGTCCGTAGCGGCCGCCGTCGCGGCCATCGAAGCCGACGGCGGCCTGGACGTGCTGGTCAACAACGCGGGTATCGCCACGGAATGGACCGCGACCAACACCGTGATCGGCGCCGCGGACGTGACCGCGGACCTCATGCGCCGGACCTTCGAGACGAACGTATTCGGCACGGTGCGCGTCCTGCACGCGTTCCTGCCCCTGCTACAACGTTCCACCGCCCCGGTCGTGGTGAACGTCAGCAGCGGGCTGGCCTCGCTGACCCGGGTCAGCGATCCCGGCAGCCGGGCGTACGCCTACCCGGGCGTCGCATACCCGGCATCGAAAACCGCGGTCAACGCGATCACCGTGCAGTATGCGAAAGCGTTTCCGAACATCCGGATCAACGCGGTGGAGCCCGGCTTCACCCAGACCGATCTGAACGGGAACACCGGCCTGCAGAGCGTCGAGCAAGGCGCCGAGATCATCGTGCGGATGGCGCGGCTGGGCCAGGACGGTCCCACGGGGGGATACTTCGACGCCGACGGCGCCCTGCCCTGGTAGCCGAACGTCGGTCGTGCGGTGCTCACCCGTGGCGGGTCAAGACACGACGGACGCGCGGTTCGACTCCCCTGCCGCCGGTGAACGGATCGCGTGGGCCCGCGCGATGACCTCCTTCAGCCCGTATCCGTTGACGATGGGTACACCAAAGCGGTGTTCGAACCTGCTTCGTAGTTCACTTCCGGCCGGTGCCGCACAGCACAGGGCGAAACGCACCGACGAGGTGTCCCACCGCGCCCGGCCGGGCAGATCGGTCAGTGCCGCGTACAGGCTCGGGAAGGCGGAGGAGTAGGTGGGCCGGATTCGCTCGACCCGTTCCAGGAACGATTCCGGGTCCAGCGGGCCTGCCAAGGTAGTGCGACCTCCCGCGACCAACGGCGACAGGGCGCCGAGCAAGATGCCGCAGAGCTGCCGCATCGGCAGCGTCGACAGGCTGTGGTCGGCATCGGTGAGGGCGAAGACCTCGATCACGAATCGGCACATGGCCTCCAGGTTCCGGTGATCGAGCATCGCCCGGATGCCGCCGCCGTAGGTGATCAGCGCCAGCGCCTCCCCGCCGGGCCGCGCCGCCGGTGTCGGGTCGCGTTCCGCCGCGCCGAGCGCCGCGGCGGGCAGGACCCGGACCGGAGCGTCGATCGGCGACGGATGCTCGATGACGATGAGGACCTCGGGGTGCGCGTCGATTATCCGCTGACTCACCTCCTCGTCGGACGCCGTCGGGTCGATCACGGCGGCCGTGGCGCCCAGGCGCCAGATCGCGAACAGCGACACCACCAGGTCGACGGCGCCGGGCAGCATGGTCGCGACGACGTCGCCGGTCGTGACGCCCGCGGCACGCAGGCGGGACGCGGCACGCTGGACGGCGGACAGGAATTCGCTGTTGTTCAGTTCGATGCCGCCAGCGGCAAGTGCTGGTGCCTGCGGGGCGGCTGCGGCGCGACGGTCCGGAAGAGTGGAAAGCATCATGCGATGTCCTCGGCAACGGCGTAGTTGTTCGATAACAACGATAGGAAGCGGAGCTCCTCTCGCCACCGTCGCGCAAGGATCAAATTCGTCGTCTGTCTTGTCGCCGGGAGACAATATCGACCCGCGAGATCCGCCGCCGCGCGCACGGCGAGGTAATACGATCGGCTCGTGACGAGTTCTCGTCGCAACGGTGAAGCGGAGGTCGACCGTTGTATCGCGACGATCGCCGCCCGCATGAACGAGCGGGTGACGGACGTCAGCGCGAGCATCCATTGCGCGCTCGAGGAAGAGATACCCGAGCTGCGCGCGGATGTCCACACCGTCGAACTGCTCGGGGCCAGTGTGCAGGGAAACGTCGACACCCTGCTGTACGCGCTGCGTCACGACATCCCCGCCACCCGCATCCACCTGCCGTCGGCGGGCACGGAGTACACGAAGCGTCTGGCGCAGCGCGACGTCCCGCTCAACGCCCTGGTGCGCGCCTATCACATCGGACAACGGCGGGCGACCGAACTGATCTTCGCCGAGTTGCAGGCCGCCGACGTCGGGCCGGTCGATCGATTCGTCGTCGGCCGGGCCATCGCCACCCGGCTCTTCACCTACCTCGACCAGGTGATCCAGGAGGTCGTCGCGGTCTATGAAGGAGAGCGGGAGCAGTGGTTGGACACCCGCAACAGTGTGCGAGCGCTCTGTGTGCGCGAGCTACTGAAGGGGAAGGAGTCCGTCGACGTCGACAGCGCCACCGAGCAGATCCGTTATCCCCTGCGTTGGCATCACCTGGCGCTCATCGTCTGGTATCCCGACACGGAAGCCCACGGTGACGAACTGGCCGAGCTGCAACGGTTCGTTCGTGGGTCGGCCGAGACCACGGGAACCTCCGGGCAGCCCCTCTTCGTCGCCGACGATCAGCTGAGCGGCTGGGCGTGGCTGCCCTACCGTTCGGCGCGACCCGATGCCGTCGCCGATATCCGTGCATTCGCGGCCGCGCAACGCGACGCCCCGAACGTGGCGATCGGCACGATGGTCCCGGGCCTGTCCGGGTTCCGCCGATCTCATCGCCTGGCTCAGGACGCACGCACCGTAGCGCTGGCGGGGGCGGACACCGAACACCGGGTGGTCGCGGCCGAAGACCCCGGATTGTCGGTCGCGGCCCTGCTCGGTGAGAGCATCGCGGAAGTCCGGGAATGGGTCGGCGACGTGCTGGGCGACCTGGCCTCCGACACCGACAGCGACGCGCGGCTGCGCGACACGCTCCAGGTCTTCCTGCGCACCGGATCGAGCTACAAGGCAGCCGCCGCGGAGCTCGACCTCCACTCGAACTCAGTGAAATACCGGGTGGGCCGGGCGGTTTCGCGACGCGGCAAGCCCATCGCCGAAGACCGGCTGGACGTCGAGCTCGCACTGCTCGTCTGTCACTGGTACGGACCGGCGATACTGCGACCCGGTACGGCGTGACCCGGCTGCCCGGAACTCAGCGGCGCAGCGCTATGCGGGACAGCTCCACGGAACCGCGCACGGCGTAGAGCCAGGTTGCGAGTCCGTCGTCACGATGTGGCGATGACAATGCTGGCGGCCGAGGCGGCGACCAACCCGATGATCTGGCTGCTGTGCAATCGCTCCCGCAGCGCGGTCACGCCGAGTACCACGGGGACGATCGGGTAGAGCGAGGACAACACGACCGCCACGGCCAGGTACTCGGTCCGCGTGGCGAAGAGATAGGACACGAGCGCGGCGGCAGCGAGGATGCCGGAGAACACGGCTGTGAGATCGGCCCGATGTCCAGGGCCTGGCGCGGTATCCGAGGATCCGGATGCCAGCGTCCATGCGAACGCAGCGACGAGAACGACGGCCGCCGCCCGGCCCGCGGTCACCGGCCAGATACCGGAGGCCGGGGCGGCGCGAGCCAGTGCGAGGTATTGCACGGCGATGCCGACACCGGCGATCAACCCGTCGCCGACAGCGGCCCTAGCATTCGGACCGGCGCCGGTCGCACCGCCCGCGACGAGCCAGAGCGCGGGCACAGCCATCGCGATACCCGCCCATACCGACGCCGCCGGACGCTCACCGAGCAGAGCGGTTCCGAGCAGAACCGGCAGTGCGGCGCCGCCCACGGCGCTGATCGGTACGACCACGGACATCGCGCCGCGGCTGATTCCGCGGAACAGGAAGGTCATCGCGATACCGGTGCCCACTCCGGACAGCGCTCCCCAGCCGAGATCGGCGGGATGGGGCCCGGCGGGAAATACCAGCAGGCCTGCGAGCGCGGTGACGGCGAGCCCGCCGAGTTGACCGAGTAGCGCCACGCGTGCGAATCCGACTCGGCGGGACGCGGTTCCACCCCAGAAATCCGACAGGCCATAGCCCAACGCGGACATCAGCGCCAGAAGCGTCCCCATGATCAGGCCTTCCGGTCGCGCTCGGCCTGTCCCACCGGACACACCGCGGATCGCGTACAGCCCGCGCGGTCGCACAGTCTGCACAGCACATTCGAATCGCCGATCTCCCCGTACAGCCGGGCCAGCAGTTTCGCAAGCAGGCTCGTCATGGCTTCGCGCTCCGCGTCGTCGAGTGCGGATACCAGCTCGGCCAACGACCGGGCGCGGGCCGCGAGGATTCGGTCCGCGGTGTCCCGGCCGGACGGCGTCAGGTTCACGCTGACCAGCCGTCCGGCGCCGGGAGAGCGGCCGACCAGTCCGGCGGCCGCGAGCGAATCGACCATGCGAACGGCCGCGGATTGCGTCAGCCTGACCCGTTTGCCCAGGTCGGTGACGCTGATGCCCGGCGATTCCATGAGCGTCACCAAGGCGGCCGCGCTACTGCCGCTCACCGCACCGGCGCCGTGCACGTCGGCGAGCATCACGTCGTTGATCGCAAGCGCCGCTGCTCCGAGCAGGTTCTCCAGGCGAGCATCATGCATGACTCATGCATAACATCCGCCGACGGGTCGCTGTCAACCCTTCACCCGGCCGCGCGGTGTGCGGAGTGAGACGATCAGGAATCGAGAAGCGCTGGTCAGCGCGCTGCCGTTAGCGTTGGGACGCGAGCCGTTCACACGCAGAGGAGGACTCATGAACTGGGACAGACGGATAAGGCAGACGCACCGGTGGCTGGCCGTCATATTCACGGCGACCGTCGTCGTCACGGTCGTCGCCTTGGCGCTGAAGGGGCCCGTGTGGGTCTCCTACGTGCCTCTGCCTCCGCTCGCCTTGCTTCTCTTCTCCGGTCTCGGCGTATTCGGACTGTCGTGGTCCGCCGAGCGGCGCGGCCGGGCGGCCGGGAACACCTCGCCGCGGCGGGTCGTGCCCGCACCGCGGGTCCGGCAGCTGCATCGCTGGTCGGGTATCGGCTTCGTCGCGACCGTTCTCGCCACTTTCGTCGCCTTGGCGCAGGAGGAACCGATCGTCTGGGTGTCCTACCTGCCGCTGCTGCCGCTCGCTCTGCTGCTGTTCTCCGGCCTCTACATGCTGGTGTTGCCGCTTGCCGTGCGACGTCGGCGCGCCGGTCGCCTCGCCACGTCCTAGTCGGCCGGGGCGGACGCGGGCGCCGCCGAGCCCGGTGGAACCCGGGGCGGCAACTCCGGACGACGCTTCCGAAGCGGGGCTCCTGCCGGCCGCTCGTACGTCCGCGATCGGCACGAAACAAAGTTTTCTCCGAACCTGCGATGAATCGGGGCGGCGGCGCCGGTATGTACCGGCGAACCCATCGGAGGAGGACTTTCGCCCATGAGAACGACCACGGGACAGCGCTGGGTACTCGCGCTGACATCGGTGGCCGCGTTGATGATCATGCTGGACGCGCTGGTCGTCACCACTGCCCTGCATGCGATCCAGCTCGACCTGCGCGCCTCGCTGGCCGAACTGGAGTGGACCGTCAACGCCTACACCTTGAGCTTCGCGGTGCTGCTGATGGCGGGCGCGGCGCTCGGCGAGCGATATGGACGGCGCCGCGTACTGGTCGCGGGGGTGCTGCTGTTCTCGGCGGCCTCGGCCGCGTGCGCCTCGGCGCCGAACCTGGGCTGGCTGGTCGCCGCCCGGGCGGTGCAAGGTGCCGGCTCGGCGGCCGTCATGCCGGTCGGTATGGCGCTGCTGTCGGCCGCCTTCCCGCCCGCGCAGCGCACCCGCGCGCTCGGGCTTTTCGCGGCGGTGACCGGCCTGGCCACGCTCGGCGGCCCGCTCCTCGGTGGCGCGGTGGTGGAGGGCTCGACCTGGCAGTGGATCTTCTGGCTGAACCTGCCGATCGCCGCCTTGCTCGTGCCGCTGATGCTGACCCGGCTGCCGGAGAGCCGTGGCGAGGCACGCGGACTCGATCACCTGGGCATCGGGCTGGCCTGCGCCGCCGCGCTGGGCTCGGTGTGGGGCCTGCTGCGCGGCGACGAAGCGGGCTGGGGCAGCGGCGAAGTCGTCGCCGCGTTCCTGCTCGCGGCGATCGCGCTGGTCGCGTTCGTACGCTGGGAGCTGCGCACCGCGACCCCGCTGATCCCGATGCGGCTGTTCGCCGCGCGCGGCTTCTCGGTCGGCAACGCGGTGGGCTTCCTGCTGTTCGGATCGATCTTCAGCGGGGCGTTCTTCTTCGCACAGTTCCTGCAGACGGTCCAGCACCACGGCCCGCTCGGCGCGGGAGTGCGGCTGGCGCCCTGGACGATCACCTTGTTCCTCGTCGCTCCCGCGGCGGGCAAGCAGGTCAACCGCTTCGGGGAACGGCCGCTGGTGGTCGTGGGACTGCTGATGCAGGCCGCGGGCTACGGCTGGCTCGCGCTGACGGCCGGGCCGCAGTTGTCCTACCCGGCCATGGTCGCGCCGTTCGCGCTCTGCGGTGTCGGCGTCTCGATGGCCATTCCCGCCGCCCAGAGCGCCGTGCTGCGTTCGGTGCCCTTGGCGGCGGTCGGTGCGGCGTCGGGCACGTTCAACACCTTGCGCCAGCTCGGCAGCACGTTCGGGATCGCCTTGCCCGCAGCGGTTTTCGCGACATTCGGTGGACTCGGATCCACCGCTGCGTTCAGTGCCGGATTCGCCGCGGCGATCGGCACGGCGGCGCTGCTGGCGCTGATCGGCGCCGCGCTCGGGCTGCTGCTACCCGCGGGCGCGCCCGTCGCGGCACGCTCCGACGCGCAGCCGGTCGCGGCTCGGTAGGTTGCGGCCATGACGATCGGCGCCGACTTCACGGCCGAGACGATGGCCTACCGGCCGGAGTTGCTCGCGCACTGCTACCGCATGCTCGGGTCCGTCCACGATGCCGAGGACCTGGTGCAGGAGACCTTGGTGCGGGCCTGGCGTGCCGCCGACCGGTTCGACGAGCAGCGGGCTTCGCTGCGCACCTGGCTGTACCGGATCGCCACCAATGCCTGCCTGACCGCGCTCGAACAGCGTGGCAGGCGGGCCTTGCCCACCGATCTGAACGGACCGGCCGCCACTCTCCGGACCCGGCCGGCCCGGCATCCCGAAGTGTCCTGGCTGGAACCGATTCCCGACGCGCTGCTCGGCGGCTCGGCCGATGATCCGGCGACCGTGGTGGCCGCGCGCAGCGGCATCCGCCTGGCCTTCATCGCCGCGCTGCAATATCTGCCCGCCCGCCAGCGCGCGGTGCTCATCCTGCGCGACGTGCTCGCCTGGTCCGCCGCAGAGGTCGCCGACCTGCTCGGCACCTCCCCCGCCGCGGTCAACAGCGCGCTGCAACGCGCCCGCGCCCAGCTCGAGAAGGCCACCCCCATGATCGATCGGACGTCCGAGTCGTTGAGCCCCGGTGAGCGCGCGATGATCGACCGCTACGTCACCGCTTTCGGCAACGGTGATATGGACGAGTTGAGCAAGCTGCTGCGCGACGACGTGGTGCTCGAAATGCCGCCCGCCCTGCTGTGGTTCGCGGGCCGCGCCCACGTAGTGGGTTTCTTCGCGGCCAAGGCGGCCCGGGACGGCGACACCTGGCGCGCCGTGCCGACAGCCGCCAACACCCAGCCCGCCGTCGCCTATTACCTGCGCGACGCGGACGGGACCCACCGCGCGCACTCCATCCACGTTCTCGGCACCAGGGATACCGCCATAGAACGCATCACCGTCTTCCTCGGCGACGAATTGTTCCGGCCGTTCGGGTTGCCGACGGTGCTTCGACGGCCGAACGAGAACTCCATACCGGAGTGATGCTCGGTGCGGACGACTGCACAGGCGATGGGGTCGAATTCCCGGTGCGGCGGGGAGCGCTATCGTCGGAGCATGCGAGCCCGGCCGTTGACTTTGATCCAGGACGACCTCGTCGACTACGACAAGGCCATGGAACGCATGGGAGAGCTGGTCGAAGAACGCCACAGCGGCGCGCGGCCGGACACCCTGTGGCTGCTGAGCCATCCGCCGGTCTACACCATCGGGCGGAAGACGCCGCAGGAGCACCTGCCGGACCCGGCACACGACATCCCGGTCGTGCGGACCACCCGCGGGGGCCAGCTCACCTATCACGGTCCCGGCCAGCTGGTCGGCTATCTCATCGTCCGGCTCGATTCCGGCGAAGGGGTGGTGGACTACATCCGCGAGGTCGAGTTCCGCCTGATCGAGGCACTCGGCCGGTTGGGCGTGCCCGCCGAACGCCGCGACACTCCGCCCGGCTCCGAACTGCTCACCGGCGTGTGGACCCGACACACCGGCCGCAAGATCGTCTCCATCGGCATGCGCCAGAGCCGAGGGATCACCAGTCACGGCTTCGCCCTCAATGTGAACGGCGACCTCGAGCCATGGCACTGGGCCGTCGCGTGCGGGCTCCCCGACGTCGATATGTCCTCCGTGGCCAGGGAATCCGGCGCGGCCACCATGGAGCAGGTGCGCTCCATGGTCGCCACCGCTTTCGAGGCGAGCTGAACTCCGCCCGCGAACGATCCGCCGCTCGCGGCGGCGACCTCGACGGCTGATCGCGCTCGTGGTCGACAGCCGCGCCACCTCGGAGCGGCGCTCCACCAGTCCGCCGAGCAGGCTACCCAGCTGCGCGCGGCCTGCTGCTGCCGAGATGCTGCCGGATTTGTTCCAGAACCACGAACTCCGTTGGGGAGTCACGAAACGGCGACGCGACCGGATCGACAGAGAGCTACCCGCATCCATCCGCACACCGGACCCGGCGCAGGCGGACCGCCGAACGCCGCAACGAAAGTAGCCCCGACACAGACGATTACGACCAGGATCGGCGCATGCCGATCAGTTGGCGAGGCGGGCCTCGAAGGCGATCCCGTCACCACGGGCGAGCGACCGGACGCGCTCGACGGGCTCGCGGTGGTTAACCTCACGTTCGCGCGGACCACACCGATCGGTCCAGACCATTTGCCATCCTCGGTCCATGCGATTGGCGATCATCGGGGGCGGCATCCTCGGCACCGCACACGCCATGGCCGCGATCCGCCGCGGGCACGAGGTCGTGCAGCTGGAACGGGAACTCGAAGCGCGCGGTGCGACCGTGCGCAACTTCGGCCTGGTCTGGGTGTCGGGCCGGTCGGCCGCGGAACTGGATCTCGCTCTGCGTGCGCGGAGGCTGTGGGAGGAGATCGGCGGGAAAGTGCCCGGCGTCGGTTTCCGGCCCTCGGGCTCGCTCACCTTGGTGCGCGCCCCGGAGGAATTGGCCGTCGCCGAGGCCGCGGCGGCCGGCCCCGGAGCCGAGGCACGTGGCTTCGCCTTGCTCGACCCCGAACGCGTCCGCGCCGTCAATCCCGCTCTGCGGGGCAAATTCCTTGCCGGACTGCATTGTTCGACCGACGCGGCCGTAGAGTCGCGCCAGGCGCTGCCCGCGTTGCGCGCCTATCTCACCGCGAGCGGGCGCTACACCTTTCATTCCGGCACGGAAGCCAGGGAAGTCGCCGACACCGGTTCCGGCGTGCGGGTGCGCGACGACCGTAGTCGTTTCTTCGATGCCGACCTCGCGCTCGTCTGCCCCGGCGCCGCGCACACGGGCCTGGTCAGGGAACTGGCCGGAGCGCTGCCCGTGCGGCGGGTCCGGCTACAGATGATGCAAACCGCTCCGCTGGGTGAGCCGCTTCCCACGGCCGTCGCCGACGGCGACACTTTCCGCTACCACCCCGGCTTCGCCGGTCCCGAGGTCGACGCGCTGAACCGGGAGCAATCGCAGACCGCGACCGCCGCAGAGCATGCGATGCAACTGCTGTGCGTCCAGCGCCTGGACGGCGGATTGACCATCGGCGACACCCACGAGTACACCGAGCCGTTCGCATTCGACCTGGACGACGCTCCTTACGAGCACCTGACGTCGGTGACCGAGGAGTTGCTGGGTCGCAGACTGCCACCCGTGGTGCGTCGCTGGGCAGGCGTGTACAGCCAGAGCGCCGATCCCGGCGCCGCGGTCACCCGCGTACGAGCCGAACGCCATGTCTGGGTGATCACCGGACCCGGCGGTCGCGGCATGACCCTCGGCCCCGTCCTCGGCGAGGAAACCGCCGACCTACTGGAACTCTGAGGAACGGATTCTGGTTCTGCCGGGACGGTTTCGAGGCCGGGCCGCGCCGCGGTGAGCGGTGCGGGAGGGCGCGTCCGGTCGCGCAATTATGCGTTACCAGACGTATCCCAAATTCCGTGTGCCCGGGTGCTGGCACACCACGAAATCCGCGCGTCGATTCGCGCAGGCGCACGCGACGTGTGAAGAATGCTCGCAATCACGAAAGTAATTGTCCGCCTGGGGATAACGCGCCATATGGAGCGGACGGGGATGACTGGAGAAATAGCGGTGGTACTGCTGTGGGTGGTGATCGTTGCCATCGTCGTGGTCCTGCTCGGCGGTGCGGCCGCGGCGATGGTGTGGGATCCGAATCCCCGCCGGAAAGCCCGGGCGACCGATCGGAGCGCAGCGCTGCCGTTGGCGGGCATGCCATCGCCGCACGACAGGTGGCCCCGGCGATCTTGACGCTTCGCCCCGCCGCGAGCCGTTCCTTCTGGTCCGCCGAGCCGATCGGTCCGAGCTGCCGCCACAGTCCGCGATGTTGCCAAACAGTTGCCAACCGTTTGGCATGTTCTGCTTCACGACGTAGGCGCACCGGGTACGGTGGGCGCTGCGCTGCGCCTTCGCAGGCGTCCGCGTGCGGCACTGGCACCGAGAATCCCGAGACGACGGAGGTGCGGCAGTGACAGGCTCAGAAACCGCGCCCGAGCCGTGGCCGGTGTTGCGCGTCGATGACTGGACTCCCACACGGGAGACGCTGCACATGTGGACGCAGATCATCGGCAAGATCAGGCTCTCACACACCCCGCTGGTCAACCATTGGTGGCAGGTCACCTTCTACGTCAGCCCGAGAGGGCTGACCACCTCCGCCATTCCGCACCCGGCAGGATGCTTCGACATCGAATTCGATTTCCTCGATCATCGACTGCACATCCGGTCCAGCGACGGCCGTAGCAGGCAGGTCGCGCTGGAACCCAAACCGGTAGCCGTCTTCTACGCCGAAACCGTCGCGGCGCTAGAGGAACTCGGGATTCCGGTGCGAATCGAGGCCAAGCCCAACGAGGTCGAACTCGCCATCCCGTTCGCCGACGACTACGAACATCGCTCCTACGACGCCGCGGCCGCCACCTTGTTCTGGCGGCAACTGCTGGCCGCCGACCGGGTCATGCACGAGTTCCGCGCGCGCTTCATCGGGAAAGTGAGTCCGGTGCACTTCTTCTGGGGCGCGATGGACTTGGCGTGCACCCGTTTCTCAGGGCGGGCGGCTCCGCGACACCCGGGTGGCGCGCCGAACTGTGGCGACTGGGTCATGATCGAGGGTTACTCACACGAACTGAGCAGTTGCGGCTTCTGGCCTGGCGGCGGGTCGGAGGGCGCCTTCTACGCCTACGCGTACCCGGAGCCCGCGGGATTCGCCGAACACCCGGTCGGCCCGCGAGAAGCCTTCTACAGCCGGGAGAACGGCCAGTTCCTCCTGCCGTACGAGGCCGTTCGCACCGCCCCCACCCCGGAACGCGCGCTGCTCGAATTCCTCGAGACGACCTACGAGGCCGCCGCCGATCTGGGCCACTGGGACCGCGCCGCCCTGGAAGCCGACCCGCACCGCTGGAAGCACAAGCGCCGAGCGCACGAGATGGGCACGCCACGGCCGCCGGGCGAGTGATCCGGCATGGCGCCGCCCGTCGCCGATTCCTTCGGGGCGAGGGCGTGACGCCCGCCTTCTACGGTCCGCGAGGACAGCATGGATCCACCGTTGAGTGACCCGTACAACGGCACGTTGGTCAGGGTAGAGATTTCCTCAACCGCGAGGGCAACTTGATCAAAGCCGCAGTTCGCAGCCCGTTTCGCGACACATAGCTTCCCACCGATGGGAACGCGCTATCCGGTGGATCACCGATGAATGTATCGTTATATGACGGCACGTTAATCGACGGGATGAACTAATGGACAACACCAGCAAGCGCGTGACAGTGCGTCGAGTGGTGGCCTCGGCGCTGATCGGCGGAGCGGTCGTTATGGCGGCGGCAGTCGCTTCGCCCGAATCCACGGTGACCACCACAGCCGACCGGTACTCCCACAACCCCGCCGACAAGCGCGGTTCCGGAGTGGGCGAGCGCGCCCGGAGCAGCAACCACGGCGGATACCAAGGACGCAACGAGCGCCCGTGCCAGTACACCCCAGAGGGCTACTGCACCGGAGGGCGTTGATACCCATACCGGCGGCGAGCCGGATCGCCCGGGCGGCCCGAACGGGCCGCCCGTCCGCGTGCGATCAGCCCTCGGCCGGACCGTAGGACAGGTGGACGACGCCATTGGCGTAGACCTCGTGCTCTTTGAGCGCGAGCTTGGTCGCGTCGACGCCGTCGCTCCACAAGCGCTTGCCCGTCCCGAGTGCGATCGGGTAGACGAACAGGTGCAGATCATCGATCAAGCCGTCGGCGAGCAACGCCCGCACCAGTGTGCCGCTGCCGCTGATGTAGATGACGCCGTCGATCTCGTCCTTCAGCTTGCGGATGACCTCCGGGTCGTAGGCGCCGACGCGGGTGCTGTTGGCCCACTCCACCTGCGGCTCGCTCGCACCGACGACGTATTTCGTCGTGTCGTTGAAGAACGGCGCCCCCGGGTCGTCCTCGACGGTGCGGGTCGACCAAGCCGGTGCGAACATCTCGAAAGTGGTGCGGCCCAACAGGATCGCCTTGGACGCCGAGGTGATCGCCGCGAGGGTCTCCCCCATCTTCGGGTCGAACCCGTACTCGAAGGTCCAGGACGGATCCTCGTACACGCCGTCGAGGGCGATGAACTCGTGGACTGCGATGGTTCCCATGTTTTTCCTTTCATCGGGTGCGGCGGTCGCCGGGTGCGGCCCGGTGCCGCTGTCGACAACGACTCTGCTGGCCGCGCCTTACGGTTTGTTTACGGTCGGTCCGTCGTTTCGGGCGAACCGGTGTTCGAGGTTGCTTTCTACCGCACGAACGGCGTTTCGGCCCGCGCCTGGCGCAAGGCGCGGGCCCACCACATGAGCTGGTCCAGCGTGGCGTCGACGGCCTCGTCGAGTTCCGCGTCGCGGCGCGGCCAGCTGCCGTCGCTCGCGAAGCGCTGCCAGACCTTGGTCACGGTGACCGTGCGGCGGATGGGGACCGCGTTCAGTTCGCCGAAGACGGGACGCAACTGGGCGGCGGCGTGACCGCCGTCGGCGTCGCCGCCGTATCCCACCACAGTCACCGGTTTGCCGGCCCACTCCGCGTCGAACCAGTCGACGGCATTCTTCACCGCGGCCGGAAAGCTCCGGTTGTACTCCGGAGTGACCAGGACGAACGCGTCCGCGGCGGCCAGCCGTTCGCCGAGCGCGCGGACGGCGGGCGGTAGCGGCTCGTCGGGATCGGGTAATCGATCGGGCAACCCGGTCTCCGCGAGATCGATCCGGTCCACGTCGATATCGCGGCGGCGGCCCAGCCGCCCGGCGAACCACTCCGCCACCGTGGGGCCGAAGCGACCTGTGCGGGTGCTGCCCACGATCAGCGCCACCCGTACCCGGCGGGGTCCCTTCATCGCACGTCACGCACCGGTGGCGCATCGGCTCCCGGCCTCGTGTGTCGATCGGCGTCGCCCGGCACCCGTCGCTGTCCGGGTACCGGGTGCGCCCTGCGGTCCCCGCGCGGTCTGTTCAGACAGGCAGACGCCTCCTCGATAGGACTCTCACCACCGCTGATTCGACGTGCGATAGTCGCGATGAGTGGCATATCGTGCTTTCCTTCCACGAGTTCCGCCTTCGGCGTTCTCATCGTGGGCGCGCCATCTTCCGATTTGTTTGCGGTCGCCTTCCGCCGCCGCTCGCATAGGCTGCCCCAATGCGTTTCGGGGTGCTGGGTCCCTTGACGGTCTGGACGGATGCGGGCGCCGTAGTGCCGATTCCGGGGGCCAAGGTGCGGGCACTGCTGGCCGACCTGCTGGTCACGCCCGGCCAACCGGTATCGGGCGACCGGCTGATCGACGACATCTGGACCGACGACCCGCCCGGCAATCCGGCGGGCACGCTGGCGGCGAAGGCCTCGCAACTGCGCAGGGCGTTGGAAGACGCCGAACCCGGCGGCCGGGACCTCGTGGTGTCCCCGCCGCCCGGGTATCGGCTGGCCGCCTCCGACACCGACGCGCAGGAGTTCCGCGCACTGGTGGCGTCCGCGCGAGCGACGACCGACACCGCCGAGCGGGCCCGGGCGCTCGCCGCGGCGGTCGCTCTCTGGCGCGGGCCCGCGTTCGCCGATTTCCGGGACGCGGCATTCGCCCAGCCCGCCATCGCGCAACTCGAAGAGCAGCGCTTGGTGGCGGTGGAGGAACTGGCGGAGGCGCGGCTGACGCTGGGCGAGTACCGCGAAGTGGCCGGCGAGCTCAGCGAAGTCGTGACGGCGCATCCGCTGCGCGAGCGGCTGCGCGCGGCCCACCTGCGCGCGTTGTACGGCGCGGGAAGGCAGGCCGAGGCGCTCGACGGTTACGAGGATCTGCGCAGGCACCTCGCCGACGAACTCGGCATCGATCCGAGCCCGGAGCTGGTCGCGCTGCAGCGCGCGCTCCTGGCCCAGGATCTGCCGCAGGCCGCGCCGCCGGAGATCGTGGTCGCCCGTCGGCGCAGCTCGAACATTCCGGCGCAGCGCACCGAGCTGATCGGCCGCGACAGCGACCTCGCGCAGTTGTGCGACGCCGTCGAGAACGCCAGGCTGGTCACGCTCACCGGGCCCGGCGGCGTGGGCAAGACGCGCTTGTCGCTCGCCGCCGCGGCGGTGCTGCCCCAGCGATTCGCCAACGGCACCTGGCTGGTGGAACTGGCCGCGCTGCAACCGACCGCGACCGATGCCGCCACCTTCCTCGCCGACGCCGTGGCCGGTGTGCTCGGCATCCGTGCCGCCGACGGCGCCGACATCACCGCGTCGTTGTGCGAGGCGCTGGCCGAACAGGAACTGCTGCTCGTCCTGGACAATTGCGAGCACGTGGTGGATCGCGCCGCCGATCTGGCCGAGACGCTGCTCGGCGCGGCTCCCCGGCTGCGCATCCTGGCCACCAGCCGGGAACCGCTGCGGCTGCCCGGTGAGGACGTCGTCGCGCTGCGACCCCTCGATGTGCCCGCGCGGGACGCGGCGTTCGACGAGATCGCCCGAGCGGGAGCGGTGCGGCTGTTCGTAGCCCGAGCGCGCGCGGGCGCCCGTGATTTCGCGCTCGACGCCGACGCCGCGACCTCGGTCGCGACGCTGTGCCGCAGGCTCGACGGCATACCGCTGGCATTGGAACTCGCCGCCACCCGAGTACGCGCGCTGGGCGTGCACGAGATCGTCGCCCGGCTCGACGACCGCTTCAAGCTGCTGGCCACCGGGCATCGCGGCGTGCCGCCGCGGCAGCAGACGCTGGCGGCGATGATCGACTGGAGCTGGGGACTGCTCGACGCGACCGAGCAGGCGGTGTTGCGCAGGCTCGCGGTGCACACGGGCGGCTGCACCCTGGCGGCCGCGGAGACGGTGTGCTCGGCGGGCGCCGAGCCCGCGGTGGACGCGTCGCTCGTCGCCGACGTGATCGGCAGGCTGGTCGACCGGTCGTTGGTGCACCCGGCGGGACAGCGCTACCGCTTGCTGGAATCGGTGGCCGCGTTCAGCCTCGACCGGCTGGCCGATGCGGGCGAGTTCGACGCGGTGCACCTCGCCCACCATCGGTATCACCTGGGTCAGGCCGAGCGCGCCGAGCCCGAGCTGTACGGCGCCGACCAGCGTCGCTGGTTGCGTCGGCTGGACGACGAATCGGCCGATCTACGCGCGGCGCTGGACGGTTTCGTGCGCGCGGGCGACGCGGATCAGGCCCTGCGGCTGGTGAACGCGCTCGCCTGGTACTGGCAGCTGCGTGGCAGGCCGACCGAGGCGCGGCGCTGGCTCGACGCCGCGCTGGCGCTCGGCGGCTCGCCACGGCACCGGGCGCGAGCGCTGGCGTGGAGCGTCGGATTCGCTTTCCAGCAAGGCGATTTCGAGGACGGTTCGGCCAAGCGCGCCGCCGTGTTCGATCTGTACGACATGGTCGACGATCCGGCCGGGCGGGCGCGCGCGGAACTCTTCCTCGGCTTCTCCGCACTGGACTCCGGTGACGTGCAGGAGTTGGAAGCGCTGCTGCGCAAAGCTCTTCCGGTCTGCACCGATCTCGGCGACCGCTGGGGTGTGGCCGCCGCGCACGTCGCGCTGGCCAAGGCAGCCCACAATCGGGTCGATCTCCCGGCGCTGGAGCGGCACGCCCGCACGGCCGCCCGGCTGTTCGCCGAACTCGACGACCGCTGGGGCAGGCTCCAGGCCGCCGAATGGCTCGGCGGCCTGGCCGAACTCACCGGCGATCTGACCTCAGCCGCCGATATCCACGCCGAAGCACTCGGCTTGGCGCAGGAGCTGGAGCTGTGGGGGCAGGCGTGCACCCATCTGTGCTGGCTGGGCTGGATCGCCATGCAGCACACCGATTTCGGCCGGGCGCGGGCGCTCGGCGAACAGGCACAGCGCATCGCGGCCGAACACGGGTACGAGCCGGGCCGGTTGTTCGCCGCGCTCGTGCTCGCTTTCACCGCGCGCCGCGACGGCCGAACCGCTGCCGCCGAGCGAATTCTGCGCGAACTACTCGCCCTCCCGCTGGCCGCGGGTGAGGAGACGCCGCTGTTCCTGCCGATGCTGCAAGTCGAGCTGGGCTACATCCTGGAACAGCGCGGCGAACCGAGCACCGCGTTCGACCTCTATCTGACCGCGTTCGACGGCGCGCAACGCATCGGCGCACCACGCGACACCGCCTTCGCCCTGGCCGCGCTCGCCTCGGCGCTCACCGAGCTGGGCCTGCCGGAGATCGCGGCACAGCTGCTCGGCTCGGCGGCGGCGGTGCGCGAGGCCAACGGCATCGCGCTGCTTCCGGCCGAACGCCCCGACATCGACCGTCCGGCGAACCGCGCCACCGTGGCGCTCGGCGAGCACGCCTTCACCGAGCGCCACGCCGCGGGAACGCGGTCGACGCCACTCGAGGCGCGCGACCTCGCGGCCCGCGCGGTTGGGGTCAGCCGACGATCGAGTTCATGATCGTGCCCGCGCTCGTGGCCACCGCGCCACCGGCCATCGCGCTGGCGACCATCTTCGGCGACTGCAGGGTGCCGCCGTTCCATTTCTCCCACGCGAATCTGCCCCCGCCGTAAGTGATCGCCGTGATGCCGGACAGCTGCACCAACCAGGTGAAGTAGCGGCCCATCTGCATCAGTTTGTCCGCCAGCGGCGGCTCTTCGGCGGTCGGATTATCGAATTGCTGCGCGATCACTGTGTCGTGCAGCGCGGCGAGAATCATGCTCACGTTCGTGCTCCTTTTCGCATGCCGAGGTGATGCCGGAGACAATTCGAGAGAAAGAGCTGCGCTACCGAGACGTTCGGCGCGCCACGGGCACTGCGAGGCCCACGGCCGCCGTTCCGGCGGTTCCGCGTCGTGATCGTATCCCGTTTGCCGGATAATTGCCGGAAAACGCGCGACAAGATCGATTAGACCGCATTGCGAAGGGGTGTTCCGCGCGACACACCGTCGTGCGCATGATTCAACTCACAGCCCTTCCCCGTGCCGGACAAGGCTGCGACCTCTAGGATTTCATTAGGTGCAGGGGCTGATATGACATCGGTGCAGTGCGGCGCCGAACCTTCCGCTGAGATCACCGTGACCGCGGGGAGGGCACAATGCACACCGCTTTCTTGATTCCACTGCTCATCACACTATTGATCGTCACGGCGACGGCCGTTGTGGCCGGTTACGCCACCGTCGTCGCAGCCTATTGGTTCGAGCTGCGCTCCACCGAAAGGCACGGCGGCCGTCCGGATATCTCGCCGCGCTGACCTTCCCGGACAGCCGAATGGGCCGGGGATCGCTGCGACACCCCGGCCCGCCCGTTTCCTCCGATTTACGCCGTTACGCCGGATTCGGCGCGCACCGCGTCGCCGATCCACGGCACGACCGCGTCCCGGACCCGCACCGTCCGCGGCAGCAGGCCGTTGGCGGCCAGGAGATCGGCCGCATGCTGCTGTTCGTCCAGGAAGTCCTCGGAAACGGGTTCGACACCGAAGGGCCTGCCACGCAGCGCGGCTTCCCACGCGTCCAGGCTCGCCGTCCCGCCGCGAGCCACCACGTCGTCCACGAAGTACTGGGCGGCCGCGCGCGGGTTCGCCTTGATCCACGCGTCCGACTGTTGCAGAGCCGTGATGATCGCCGTCAGCGCCTCGCGGTTGCCTTCGGCGAAGTCCCGGCGGGTGAACCACAGCGAGGGGTGGCTGAACAGCGATTCGGTGTCGACGAGAGTGCGCAGGTCGGCGGCCGCCTCGACCGCGGCCAGACCCGGATACGCGCCGACCCACGCGTCGAGGTCGCCGCGCAGCAGAGCCGCGCCGCCGTCGTGCACGTCGACGTCCACCGGCTCGATGTCCTTCCAGGCCAGGCCCGCCTGGTCCAGCGCGAACAGCGCGAGCGTGGTCTGCCAGGAACCGTGGGCGATGCCGACCCGCTTGCCCTTCAGATCCAGCACCGTCTCGATGCCGGAATCGGCCTTGGCGACCAGGCGGCCGTTCTCCACCCGCGGCCCGGAGATACCGACGTAGACGATGTCGCGGCCGTTGGCGAGCGCGGTCACCGGCGGCGTGAAGCCGGTGCCGATGAAGTCGTAGCCGCCGTCGAACAGATGATCCGAATGCAGCGACGGCAGTCCGCGCTCGGGGTCGACCGGAGCCGGGCGCGGCAGCTCGCGCAGGTCGACCCATTCCACGTCGGGCAGCAGGTTTTCCAGGATGCCACGGTGGCGCAGGACGAACAGGGAGTTGTTGTGCGGGAAGTAGCCGACACGAATGGTCATGATCGCTCCTCGATCTCGATGTGCGGGGCCGGTCAGATCAAGCCGCGGCGGCGCGCCTCGTCGGCGAGACCGGTGCGGCCCCACTGCACCGCGAGATTTGACGGGTCGAATTCGACCGAGCCGCCGAGGGTTTCGGCGATCGCCTGATATTGCGCGCCCTCCTCCAGCAGCACCACGAACTTCGCCAGCTCCAGCAGTCCCGAGCGTCCGATGACGTTCGCGCCGCCGTTGGCCTCGAAGATCGCGACCAGATCCGGGTCGTCGACCAGCTTGGACAGGATGAAATCGCCCGCGCCGATGCTGCGGTCGATGTGCGGCGGAACGGCCCGGGACAGGGTCAGCCGCTGCGCGGCCGCGTAGCGGATCGGCAGCGTGCGATGGGTCTGCGCCCATCCACCGAGCCACGGTGTGTGGATGTGCACCACGGAGGTGATCTCCGGATGCGCGCGGAACACCTTCGCGTACCCGGTGACGAATCCCGCGGAGCCGGTGCCGGACAGCACCTCGCCGTCGAAGGTGGCGACCACCGGCGCGACGGTGCGGTCATCGGCCCACGGGCCCGGTTCGTTCAGAGCGACGGCGATCTCCTCGCCGGGCACTCGCTCCACGAAATTGACGGTGCCGTTGCCCGCGACGGTGCCGGTCTCCCGGAACACCCGGAATGCCTTCTCGGCGTCGCGAACAGCGGCGGCGACGAAAGCGGTGACGGACTCCGGCAACCGGGTCTCGGTGGTGGTCATGGTCTCTCCTGAATCTATCGAGCGGGGGAAAGGGATGCCGCGGCGGCGGACGCGGTGAGCCGGGATCGGCCGAGCAGCGGGAGCACCTCTTCGCCGACGCGGTAGGCCTCCTCGAGATGCGGGTTGCCCGCGAGGATGAACGCGTCGACGCCGAGATCGATCAGCTCGTCGAGCCGCTGCGCCACCTGTTCGTAACTGCCGACCAGGCCGAACGCGGGACCGCCTCGGATCAGGCTGAATCCGCACCAGACGTTGGGTTCGACCTCGAGGTCCCGGTAGCCGGTGATGGTCTCGGGCACCCAGCCCTGGATGCGGGCGGCCCCGACCGAATCGCCCTTGGCGGCGCGCTCGGCCGCGCCACGGTCGACGAAAGCCCAGCCCTTCTCGATCTCCGCCCAGGCCGCTTCCTCGGTGTGGCGGGCCAGGACGTCGATGCGGACGGCGAATTTCGGTGTACGGCCGATGGTTTCGGCGTTCGCGCGGACGCCGTCGAACTTGGCGCGCAGATCGGCGAACGGCTCCAGCCAGGACAGGTAGTAGTCGGCGTGTCTGCCCGCGGCGTGCACCGCGGCGGCGGACGACCCCGAGAAGTACACCTCGGGGAAAGGCTGACCGGCGATGCCCGGCGCGAGCGCCGCACTCTCGGTGCGGAAGAACCGGCCGTCGTGGTCGTAGGGCTCGCCGTCCCACACGCCGCGCAGCACGTCGAGGAATTCGCTGGTGCGGGCGTAGCGGTCGTCGTGGGCGACCTTGTCGCCCCACCACAGCTGGGCGGGACCACCGCCGCCGCTGATGATGTTGTAGACCAACCGGCCGCCGGTCGCGCGCTGCAGGCTCGCCGACATCCGCGCGGCCTGCACCGGATGCAGGAAGCCGGGCTGGAAGGCGACCATGAACCGGTAGGTGGTGGTCTCCCTGGCCAGGGCCGCCGCGACCGCCCACGGGTCGTCGGTCACGGGGAACGACGGCAGCAGGCCGCCGAGGAATCCGGCCGATTCGGAAGCCTTCGCGACCGCGGCCATGTGGTCGATGTAGCCGTAGCCGTCGAGCGCGCCGTCGCGGATGGCCGGTGCGATATTGCCCGGCCCGTAACCGTTGGCGTGGCCGCGGTTGTAGCGGCGCGGCGTGCGCAGCGACGCGTGGTCGCCTTCCATGCCGATGCGCCAGTAGATGTCGATGGTCATGCGGTTGCCTCCTGCGCGGTCAGCGTGCGGCCGGCCGGGTCGGCGAGGAACAACAGGTGTTCGCCCGCGCGGTGCAGTTCCTCGATGTGCGGGTGTCCCGAGAGCACCACGCTGTCGACGCCCGCCGTCACATAGGACGAAAGACGGTGCGCTACTTGCTCATAGCTGCCGACGAGGCCGATGTTCGCGGCGTATCCGAGTTCGGCGAACCCCGCCCAGCGGCCGTCGCCCAGATCGTGTTGCCGCGCGCCGGTGCCGTCCGGGCGCACCTCGCGCCACTGACGTTCGACGCGGGCCCACGCCTCGTCCTCGGTTTCCCGCGCGACGACCGGCAGCTCCAGTCCGGCGCGCACCGCACGTCCCGCCGCCGTCGCGCGTTCGCGCAGGGCGGCGATCGCGGTATCCACGCCCGCCGCGGTCTCGGTGAAGACGTGCACGTCCCCGTGCTGGGCCGACAGCTCGAGCGCCGCCGCGGAATCGCCGGACAAGTAGACCGCCGGAAACGGCAGCCCGGAGAGGATGCCGCGGAAACCGCCGTCGATCACGTCGTAGTACGTGCCTTCGTAGTGGAATCCGGTACCGGCGAATCCCGCCGACGGCACCGGAGCGTCGTTCCATACGCCACGGGCGACGGTCAGGAACTCCGCGGCCCTGGCGTAGCGGTCGTCACCGGTGACGCGATCACCGCGTGCTCGCGCGTCCTCGGTATCGGTGTCCATGGCCAGCTGCCAAGCCAGGCGACCACCCGAAATGCGTTGCAGGGTAGCCGACATCTTCGCGGCATAGACCGGAGTGCCGAAAGCGGGCTGGAATTCGACGACGACGCGCGAGTACCGCGTGCCGCGCAGCGCGCCGCCCGCCACGATCCACGATTCCTCGCCGTGCGGATCATAGGGCGCGAGCACGCCGTCGAGCCCGGCCAATTCGGCGGCGTCGATGATCTGGGCGAGGTCGTCGAACGGACCGAACCGCCCCGGCCGCAGGTCGGTCACGGGCGTCACCGGCGCGGGCCCGCCGAATCCGCCGCGGTTGCGTCGATCTCGGCGGGCGTGGCGGCCGTCTCCGCGGGAAGGCAGGCGCCACAGGAACTCCGTCATGCGGGGACCTTCCCGGACTCGACGATCTCCCTGGCCCGGGCCAGCGGCTCGGGCGCGACCCAGGAATCCAGGTCGAAGTCGGCGGCGAGGAATCCATGCGTGTAGAGGAATTGCTTCTGCACGCCGATCAGCTCGATCCGCTCGTCCGACAACGAGGGGTGCAGATCCCGGTGGAAGTTCTCGCCGTACGCCGCGACGACCCCCTCCGGACCGGACAGTGTTTCCCGCTGGAGCACGTCCCGCACTCCCGTCAGATTGCCCGCGGCCCAGTCCGCCGCGCGCAGGCTCTGCGCGAGGAACTCGACGACCACCTCCGGACGCGCCTGGAGTAGCTCCTCGTGCACGGTGATGGGGCGGGGCGTGCCGTTGTTGACCCGGAAGCGTTTGGCCTCGGTGGCGTCCAGGTCCACCGCGACGCGCAGGCCGTGCTCCCTGGCGACCTCTTGCGCGCGGGCCCCCTTGACATAGATGGCGTCCACCTCGCCGCGCAGCAACTCCTCGACGCCCCAGGTGACCACGCGGCGATTCGCCTGGACCTCCGTGCGCACCTGCGGGTTCCGCTCGACGCCGATCTCGGTCACGCGGACGTCGGCGAGCGTATGTCCACCGAGACGCAGCGCGTTCGCGAAACCGTGCAAGGCCATCGCGCGGGGAAAGCTGCGCGGCTGGTCCTGCGCCCACGCCGGGACGCCGATGCGCAGACCGGCCAGCTCGGCGGGGCCCCCGACAGTGGATTCCGGACCGACCAGAATGGCTTGCGCCTCATCGATCCAGGTCAGTCCGATCAACCGGGTCGGCGAGCCCTGGGCGCGCGCAGCCAGGGCCGGAACGTTGCCGCCCTCGCGGATCAGCCCGGACAGGTCGTGCAGGAAATGGTGGCCGGCCAATTCCGGCCCGGCGTCCTGCAGGACGCCGAACTCGAGCCCGGCCCGGGCGGCGGCGTCGCCGAGCCAGCCGAGGCTGTGCGCGAGCCCGCTCGCGGTGGGCACCGGGCAGCGGGTGTACCAGAGGGTGTCGGTCATGAGGCACTCCTTGGAGCGGACGTGGTGCTACCCACGCCGAGCCGGCTGAGGAAAAGTGATCGGAAATGCAGGGTTTCGGGGTCGGCGCGGTCGCGCGGACGGGCCACGTCGATGTCGACGTCCACGGCGAAGCGCCCTTTGTCCAGGATCAGTACCCGGTCGGCCAGGCGGATCGCCTCGTCGACGTCGTGGGTCACCATGAGCACCGCGGGACGGTGCCGGGCCACCAGATCGCCCACCAGATCCTGCATCTGCAGGCGGGTCAGCGCGTCCAGCGCCGCGAACGGCTCGTCGAGCAGCAGCAGTTCCGGTTCGCGAACCAGGGCGCGTGCCAGCGCCGCGCGCTGCGCCTCGCCGCCGGAGAGCGTGGCGGGCCATTGCCTGGCTTTGCCGTCGAGGTTGACCTCGGCCAGTGCGCGTAACCCGGCTTCGCGGTTGTGCCGGGAACGCCGCTGTCCGACGATCACGTTCGCCAGCACCCGTTTCGAGGGGATCAGCCGCGGCTCCTGGTAGACGGTGGTGCGCCGCGCCGGGACGAGCACCTGTCCCGCGTCCGGCGCCTCCAGTCCGGTGAGCAGGCGCAGCAGTGTGGTCTTGCCGGTGCCGCTGGGCCCGAGCAGGACGACGAACTCGCCGCGCCGGATGGTGAGGTCGACGCCGTCGAGCACGGTCTTGGCGCCGAACGACTTGCGCAGGCCGGTGATCGAGACGGCGACCGGCTCCTCCCCGGCGGGTGCGGTGACCACCTCGGCTCCAGGTTCGGTAATGGTGGTCATCGGATCGCCACCTGTCCGCGCCATGGCATAGCGAAGCGCTCCGCCAGCCGCACCAACCCGTCGAAGACCAGGCCGAGCAGTGCGTACAACACCACGCACAGCACCATGTAGTCGGTGCGGTTGTACTCCTGGGCCAAGGTGACCAGGTAGCCGACGCCCTCCTTGGTGCCGACCTGCTCGGCCGCGATGAGACCGGTGATGCTGATCGACAGGCACACGCGCAGCGCCATCAGCACGCCGGGCAGCGCTGAGGGGAGGATGACCTCCAGCACCAGCCGCGGCCCGATCAGACCGAAACTGCGGGCGGCCTCGACCATCTTGCGATCGACGTTGCGCACGCCGAGATAGGTGTAGGCGTACATCGGCGCGACCGTCGCTACGGCGATGAGCAGCACCTTGTACAGCTCGTCGATGCCGAACCAGGCGATGAACAGCGGCACCAGCGCAAGGAACGGCACCGCGCGCAGGATCTGCATGGTCGAATCGACCAGTTCCTCACCGAGACCGGACAACCCGGAGACCAACCCCAGCGCCAGCCCGATGGCCACGCCGATCCCGACGCCGAACGCGGCGCGGGTGAACGACGCCACCGCGAAGTCGAACAACTGGCCGGTGCCGAGCAATTCGGTGAACGCCGTCCACACCGCGGGCGGTCCCGCCAGCACGCGCTCGGAGATCGCTCCGCTCGCGGAACCCGCCCACCAAGCTGCCACGATCACTGCCGGGAGCAGGAACCGCAGCGGCACGGAAAACCATGCGGGCCTGCGCTTGCCGACGCGCGTGCGGGGCGGGGCGAGCTCCGTCGGCCCCAGCCCGGCCGCCACGACGACCGCCATCTCAGCTGCCCGCCTTCACCGATGCCAGCTGCTCGGGCGTCAGCTTCGACTTCAGGTCGTAGAAGATGTCGGCGGCGGTGACCTTGCGGGTGACGACGCCGTTGTCGAAGAAGGTGTTCACCACGTCGGCCAGCGCGGTGGCGTCGGTCTCGTTCGGCAGGTGCGGCACGGTGGCCTCCGCCCCCACCCGGTAGGCGTCCGACAGCCGCTGGCCCGACAGGGCGCGCGGGCCGGTCTTCTCGAAGACGTTCTCGAACTCGGCGGGGTTGGCGCGCTGCTTCGCCGTGAGGTCCTGCAGCACTTCGAGGTATTTCGCCGCGATGTCCGGACGCTGATCGAGCACCTCGGTGCGGAACACCACCACCGAGTTGTCGTTGGAGCCGATGCTCTTCTCCGTGGCGATCTCGACGCCGCCGTTGGCCTTGGCCTCCTGGTAGGGCACCAGGAACGACGACCAGCCGTCCACCTTGCCGGTCGCGAACGCCGAGGCGGCGTCCTTCTGCTGCAACGGAACCCTGGTCACCTTGTCGGCCGGGACGCCTGCCTGCGCGAGCGCCTTGAGCAGGATGTATTCGCCCTTGGCCGCCGGGTTCACCGCCACGCGCCTGCCGACCAACTCGGCGACCGAGTGCACGCCCGATTCCGGAGTGACGATGATGCCGCTCTGATCCTTGCCCGCTGGATCCTGTACCGCGACGATCCGCACACCGACGTCCTTGGACAGCGCGCCGACGACGGGGCTGAACGCCGCGCCGGAGACGTCGAGTTCTCTGGTGTTGAACAACTTCAGGTTGGAGCTGAAGCCGGGGGTGATGCTGACCCACTCGATCTTCGCGCCGAGTGGTGCCAGCGCGGCGTCGAAGGTGCCGTCGCGCTTGCCGACCGCCAGCGGCCCGGAGTTCCCCGGGTCGGCGACCTTGAGCACGAAGGAAGCGCCTGCGCCGGTGTCGCGGTCGGTGTCCGAACCACACGCGGCGACGAGTGCGACTAGGGGAACGATCGCCAGCGCGATGCGCATGAGGGCTTGCCGCCACATCGTGAGGACTCCTTGTCCGAATCGTCGATCAATGCTCTCGGAGAGTAGGGACGGCAGCGCGGGGTCACGAGGTAATGCTTTCCGTAGATCGGAAAGCTTGACATATCGAGCTCTCTGTACTGCCCGGACTTAATGCGACTGTGAATGTGGATCGGACCCCGCCATCGCCGATCGGTCCACGCTGCTCACACGAGAGTTTTCCAAATAACGGAAAGAGCAAACTCTCTGGTCCGCATGCTTGTGTTACCGTCACAGTCGTGGAACCCTCCGGCGTGCAGACCGTCACCCGCGCCCTCTCCGTGCTGGACTGCTTCCGTGACGGCCGGGAGCGCGGCGTCTCGGAGGTCGCGCGGCAACAGGGTCTGGCGGTCAGCACCACGCACCGGCTGCTGACCACGCTGGTGCAGGCGGGTTTTCTGGAGAAGAACGCCGAATCCAGTCGATACCGCATGGGCGGCGCGCTGGCCGAGTGGGGGCAGATCGCCTACCGCCAGCACCGGATCTACCTCGCCGAACCGTATCTGGAGCAGCTCGCGGGCACCACCGGGGCAAGCTGCTCGGTCGCCACCCGCCACGGCATCCACGCCGTGCTGCTCGGCACCAGCCGGTGGCGGGAGACCGACGGGCACAAACTGCAGGGCGTGCGGCTGCCCCTGCACGCCAGCGCGCTCGGCAAGGCCCTGCTCGCCTGGTCCGAGGCCACCGACGAGCAGTTACGCGAACTCCCCTACGACGAGGGCACCGAGCGCTCGGTATCCGGCCCCGGTGAACTGCGCGCCGAGCTGGTCACCACGCGGGAGCGCGGATACGCCTACAACGACGAGGAACTCGATCCGGGCTTCCGCACCATCGGCCTGCCCATCCTCGATCCGGCGGGCCGCTGCCGGTTCGCACTCGGTCTGCGCGGCCCCACGACACTGATGATTCCCGAACGGGTGCCGTTCTTCGTCGAACTCGCGAAGGTCACCGCCCAGGAGATCGCGGCCAGATTCGCCGCCGCCGACTGACTCTCCGGAAACGGACCAATCGGCCGAATTACCGCTCATTGTGGATGCGTCACCCTATTCTTGACGCGTAATTCGTAGCGCGAGGTCGCCTTTGGAGGCGACAGGGGTGCGGCGCCGGTCCTGCGTCGCCGGGAAAGGAGTCGCCATGCCGGACGGTCACGCGCAAGTGCGCGCCGGATCGTCGACCAAGCTCGACACGAGCCTCCCCCATGAGGCACGGGTGTACGACTACTGGCTCGGGGGCAAGGACAACTACCCCGCCGACCGCGCCCTCGGCGACACGGTCGCCATGCACATCCCCGGTATCCGCGACATGGCCCGCGCCAACCGCGCGTTCCTCGGCCGGGCGGTGCGCCATCTGGCCTGCGAGGCGGGCATCGATCAGTTCCTCGACATCGGCCCCGGTCTCCCCACCGCGGGCAACACGCACGAGGTGGCCCAACACACCGATCCGGCCGCGCGGGTGGTCTATGTCGACAACGATCCGCTCGTGCTCGCTCACGCCAGAGCACTGATGGCGAGCACGCCGCAGGGCAGGATCGCCTTCCTGGACGCGGATCTGCGCGATCCGAGCGCCATCCTGGACGCACCCGCCTTGGCCGATACCTTCGACCAGGACCGGCCCATCGCGATCCTGCTGGTCGCGGTCATGATGTTCTTCCGCGACAGCGACGACCCGTACGGTGTCGTCGGCCGACTGCTGGACGCGGCCCCGTCCGGCAGCTATCTGGTGCTCACCCACTTCACCGGCGATTTCGACCCGCGCCCGATGGCGCGCGCGGCGGCAGCCGCTCAGCAGGCCGGCATCGCGTTCCAGCCGCGCAGCCACGCGGAGACCGAATCCTTCTTCGCCGGAACGGAACTCGTCGAGCCGGGAATCGTTCCGGTGGACGCGTGGCGCCCGGACACGGATGTCGCCCCGGCCGCGACGCGGTCCGCCTGGTACCTGGCCGGCGTCGGACGCAAACCCTGAGCGGCGTTTGAGCCGCCGCCGTTCGGCAATCACGTCGGAGGAACCGGCGGCCAGGGACGGCGAGGTGGTGAACATGGTCGAAGACGTCGAGAAACGCTGGCGCGATCCGCGCGGGTTCCGGCGCGCCGCGACCTACGTCGCTTCGGTGCTCGCCACCGCCGCGCTGGTCTTCCTGCTGGCCGTGCTGTGGGCCGCGCAGCGCGAGTGCGCGGACGCGGACAACCTGCTGTGCGATACCGCCGCGCAGGTCGCCGTGGTGCTCGGGCCGTCGGTGGTGCTGCTGATCGGCGGCATCGGCGCCTTCGTCGAAACCTACGTGCAGTGGCGCCGCGGCCGGACCTGGCCCATCTGGCAGGGCGCGGGTTGGTTCCTGTTCGTGCTGATGGTGGTCTACCTCGGAATCGGCGGCGGCGCGGTGGCGAGCTGATCAGTCGGCGACCCGCACCACCAGCTTGCCGAAGTTGCGGCCCTCGAGCATGCCGATGAACGCCTCGGGTGCGGCGGCCAAGCCGGACACGACGTCCTCGCGGTACCGCACGCGTCCGTCGGCGACCCACTCGCCCATCTCGCGCAAGAATTCCGGATACAGCTCACGGACGAATTCGCTCTGGATGAACCCGCGCACCGTGAGGCTCTTGGTCAGGATCCGGCTGTAGTAGGCGGGCAGCCGGTCCGGGCCCTCCGGGGCGCCGGCGACGTTGTAGTTTGCGATCAGCCCGCAGACGGGCACACGCGCGTAGGTGTTCAGCAGCGGGTACACCGCGTCCGCCACCGCGCCGCCGACGTTCTCGAAATAGACATCGATGCCGTCGGGGACCGCCGCCGCGAGCTGCTCGGCGAAATCGGGAGCGCGGTGGTCGAGTGCGACATCGAATCCGAGTTCGTTCAGATATTCGACCTTGCGCGGGCCGCCCGCGATCCCCACCGTGCGGGCGCCGTCGATCTTGGCGATCTGGCCGACGGCCGAGCCCACCGGTCCGGTGGCCGCGGCGACCACGAGCGTCTCGC
Source organism: Nocardia sichangensis (assembly GCF_047200615.1). NCBI lineage: Bacteria > Bacillati > Actinomycetota > Actinomycetes > Mycobacteriales > Nocardiaceae > Nocardia > Nocardia sichangensis. Next base: position 170,904 of record NZ_JBJZOK010000010.1, on the reverse strand, counting down.
CCGGCTGGGGTCTGCCGATCTTGCGCAGTCCGGCGTAGGCGGTGAAGCCGGGCATGCCGAGCACGCCGAGGGCGGTCGAGACCGGAATCCTGCCGGGGTCGAGCTTGCGCAGTCCGCGCGCCGGGACGACGTCATGGGACTGCCACCCCGAATAGGCCAAGACCACATCGCCTTTCGTCAGCGACGGGTCGCGGGATTCGACCACTTCGGCCACGGTCGCGCCGACCATCACCGCGCCGATCTCGACCGGGTCGGCGTAGGACTTCGCCGAACTCATCCGGCCCCGCATGTACGGATCGAGCGACAGGTACAGGGTGCGCAGCAGAACTTCGCCTTCGCCCGGAGCGGGGAGTTCCGCGGTCTCGGTCCGGAAATTCTGCGCGGTGGGCGCACCCACCGGCCGGGAAGCAAGCACGATTCGCGTCGACTCGACCATGCGCCCACCCTAGCCTCGAGCGCGGGCGCCACCCGCCGATGTCGGTTCGTGTCCGACGACCACCGCCGCAGCGATTCCGACCGGAGGAAGAAGCCGCCGTTCGCCTCCAGTGTCCGGCTCCAGATCCAGCGCGCTCGAGCGCGGTCATGCCCGCTACGCTCGCGACCACGCCGATATCGGCCACGACACCGCGTTCGGCCGGGCTACGGTCCCGACCGCTGGTCGATGCGCTGCCCTCCCGCGAGTCCGACCGATCCGGAATGTCGCGCGGACCACACTGCTCGCCGACTCGCATCGGCCGGTCCGCGACATACGGTCGGCCCACGTCATCCGTGCCCGCCTGCGGCCCGCACCGGAGGCGGTCGCCGAAACTCGCTACGCGGCAGCCGAATCGATGTGAGCGTCCGGGATATCGACTCGAGCGAGCGGAACATTGGCTCGGACGCGAGGTGTTCGTAGCGTCGGAAGCATGACCTTGGAAATCGGCATCATCCTGCCCACCTCGACGCCGGACCCCGCGAAACCCATCCTCGGCGACGCGCGAGCCGCCGCTCGCCTGGCCGAAGCGAGCGGCCTCGACTCGGTATGGTCCACCGATCATCTCGTGGCCAGCGCGCCGATCCTGGACAGCACCGTGGTGCTGGCCACCGCCGCCGCCGCGACCGATCGCATCCGCATCGGGTACGGCGTGATGCTGCTGGCCTTGCGGCCGGTCGCCTGGGCCGCGAAGCAGATCGCCACGCTGCAGTACGTCTCCGGTGACCGGCTGATCCTCGGTGTCGGCACCGGCAACCCGGCGCACGGGGATGTCGGGTGGCGTGCCGCGGGCGCGTCCTTCGCCGAGCGCGGCCGCCGCACGGACGAGGCGTTGAGTCTGCTGCCCGATCTGGTCGCCGGGCGGCCGGTCGTCCTTCCGGACGGCACCGAGGTCGCCTTGGCGCCAGGTGCGACCATGCCGCCGGTGCTCGTCGCGGGCGACGCCGAACGGGCGCGGCGGCGCGCCGCCGCCTATGCCGAAGGCTGGGTCGCCATCGGACTCGAGCCGAGCGAGATCGGCGCGCACGTAGCCGAATTGTCCGCACTCGCTGCGGAATACGGCCGTCCGCCGCTCACTGTGACGGTCGTCGCGCCCCCGCTGGCCACCGATCCCGGTCAGGCCGCCGAGCAACTGTCCGCCTACGCGGAGGCGGGCGCGGCGCGCGTCGTCCTCGCCCTTCCCGGCCCGGAGTGGCAGGCCGGCTACGAGTTCGCCGCGAAGATCAAGGAGCAGTTGTGAGCGCGGCCTTCACCCGATGCACAACAGTCCCAGCCCGAGGACGAGCAGCACCGCCGCGATCACCGAATCCAGCACGCGCCACGCGCGCGGACGGGCGAACAGCGGGCCGAGCAGGCGCGCGCCGAAGCCCAGTGCGGTGAACCACAGCACGCTGGCCAGCATCGCCCCCGCGCCGAGGAACCAGCGATCCGGGCTCGCGTACGTGCTGGCGAGGGAGCCGAGCAGCACCACGGTGTCCAGGTAGACGTGCGGGTTGAGCCAGGTCAGCGCGAGGGAGGTGACCACCGTCGCGCCGAGCGCCGCGGTGGTCCGCCCGGATTCGGCGCTCAGCGCGGCGGAGCCGAACGCCCGCCGTGCCGCCAGCACCGCATAGCCGATCAGGAACGCCGCCCCGGCGTAACGCGCCACCACGAGCACCCCCGGGGCCGACTGCACGACCACGCCGAACCCGCCGACCCCGGCCGCGATCAGCACGATGTCGGACACCGCGCACACCGTCACCACCGCGAGTACGTGCCTGCCACTGATCCCTTGCCGCAGCACGAACGCATTCTGCGCACCGATCGCCACGATCAACGACAGGCCGAAGCCCAAACCTGACACGGCCGCCACCACCGCCGAGGAAACGCTCACGTCCAGCGACGCTAAGGCCGCGGATCATACCCAGACAAGCTAAAGATTCTTATCTATCATTACGCTTCCTTAATATGGATCTCCAGCTCGACCAGCTCCGCGCACTCGACGCCGTGATCACCGAGGGGACCTTCGACGCCGCGGCCCGACGGCTGAGTGTCACGCCGTCGGCGATCAGTCAGCGGATCAAGGCGCTGGAGGACGCCGCGGGCCGGATCCTCGTGCAGCGCACGAAACCGGTGCGCGCCACCGAATCGGGGCTGGCCGTCCTGCGCTTGGCCAGGCAGATCCAGTTGTTGACGGGCGATACCGCACGCGAACTCGGCGGCGAACCCTCCGACGGCCCGATCCGGGTGCCCATCGCGGTCAACGCCGATTCCCTGGAGACCTGGGTGCTGCCCGCGCTGGCCCGCGCACCGCGCGGCGTGTGCTTCGAGATCCATCGCGAGGACGAGGAACACACCACGCGTCTGCTGCGCGACGGCACCGTGATGGCGGCGATCACCTCGACCGCCCAGCCGGTGCAGGGCTGCAAGGTCGATCGACTCGGAGCGATTCGCTACCGGCCGATGGCGAGTCCGGAATTCGCCGCCAGCTGGTTCGCCGACGGGGCGACGGCGAAGTCCTACGCCGCGGCTCCGGTCGTGCTGTTCGACCGCAAAGACGACCTGCAGGATCGCCTGCTGCGCAGGCGCGGTCGCAAACCGCTGAATCCGCCACGCCACTATGTGCCGTCGTCCACCGGATTCGCCGAGGCGGTCCGGCTCGGGCTCGGCTGGGGGATGCTCCCCGATCTGCAGACCCGCGACGGCCGAGCCGACGGCCGCTTGGTCTCGATCGATCCCGGCGTCGTCATCGATGTCCCGCTGTACTGGCAGCAGTGGCGTCTGGACTCCCCCGCCCTCGGTGCGGTCGCCGCGACCATCGCCGCCGAGGCGGCGAACGTCCTCCGCTGAAATCGGACTTACCCCTTGCCCGGCAACATGTTCCGTTCATGACACCGCCGGGGCAGGGTGCGGGCACCCTGCCCCGGCGGCACCGTATCCGAGAAGGCGCGACCGTGGGCACGGTAGCACCGCCAGTTTGTTCGGAGCCCAGGATGAGTTGGATGGCCGCCGTCCACCGCACCGCACGACACCAGGGCATTCGAGTACCTCGTATCGCTCCGCATCGCGACCCGGCGAGGTAACTTGATCTCCGCACGCCGACCGAAAGCTTCAGCTCCATCCCGCACCCACCCGAGATGCACAGGAGTTCACTTTGGCACGGCACCGTCGCCCGAACCACTCGCGCACCCGCGGCGCGCTCGCCATCGTCGCCGCGCTCGGCATTCTGCTCGCAGGCATCCTCCCCGATGCGGCGGCGCGCCCGATCGGCCCCTACGACGTGGGCGGGGCGATCGAAGCGGAGTACGACGAGGCCGGTGGGCCCGCGTTTTTCGGCGACCCCGTCACACCCGAGGACTCCGCCGCGCGCGGCGGCCGCTACCAAGCGTTCGAGCGCGGCTCGTCCATCTACTGGCACCCCGACACCGGCGCCCGTCAGGTCGGTGGCGCCATCCGCGACAAATGGGGCAATCTCGGTTACGAGGGCGGAGCGCTCGGCTACCCCGTGGCGCGGGAGGTGGCGACACCATCGAAGCCGGGAAGCTACAGCGTCTTTCAGAACGGGTCGATCTATTGGTCGCTCGGCACCGCCGCGCATCAGATCGGCGGCGTGATCCGCGACAAGTGGGGTTCCTTCGGCTGGGAGAGCAGCCCGCTCGGGTTCCCCATCACCGACGAATCCCCCGCCCGCGCGGGCAACGGCCGCTACAACCTGTTCGGCGGCGGCGCCATCTATTACGCCCCGCGCACCGGCGCCCATGTCGTCTGGGGATCCATCCGCGAGAACTGGGAGGCCGCGGGGGGCGAAGCCGGGCGTTACGGCTACCCCACCAGCGACGAGTACGACTTCGAGAACGGGAAAGCCCAGGACTTCGAGGGCGGCCGCCTCACATGGACGCCCTGATCGATCGCCCCGGAACGCGCGGCGCACATCAACCGATCGGCCTGCTGAGGAGTTGAACATGCTTGCTGGACGACTGTTCCCGCGTGCCGCCGACGGGCATCGGTTCCGCCTGGAGGACGTCCCGGTGCCGACCCCGGGCCGGGGTCAGGTACTGATCGAGGTGGCGGCCGCCGGTGTCTGCCTGTCGGATGTCCACCTCATCGAGGGCGTGCTGTCGCCGATGTACCTGGCCGGCGACGCGGTCACCCTCGGGCACGAGGTCGCGGGTACGGTGCACACCCTCGGGCCCGAGGTGCAGGGTCCCCAGCCGGGCGACCGGGTATTGTTGCAGGCGGGCGAGATCCGGGACGGCAAAACCTACACCCGCGGCGTGGACTACGACGGCGGCTGGGCGGAATACGCGCTGGCCACCGCGGACACCCTGGTGCCGATTCCCGACGACCTACCGTTCGAGCAGGCCTGTTTCATCCCCGACGCGGTATCGACGCCGTGGGCCGCCATCACCCGTACCGGTCAGGTGCGGGCCGCGGAGTCGGCCGGCGTGTGGGGCGTGGGCGGGCTCGGCGCGCACGGGGTGCAGTTGCTCCGGCTGATCGGCGCCGCGCCGATCATCGCGGTCGATCCCTTGCCCGCCGCCCGGCAGCGCGCGCTCGAATTCGGGGCGGACCTCGCACTCGATCCGTCCGACCCGGAACTGGCGAAAAAGGTGTACGCCGCCACCGCGGGAGCGGGACTCGATGCCGCGTTCGACTTCGCCGGCTTCGCGCCCGTGCGCGAACAAGCCGTCGGATGTCTCGCCGACGAGGGACGCTTGGTGCTGGTCGGGCTCACCGACAAGCCGATCACGATCACCAACGGCACCATCTTCAGTTTTCGGCAGCAACAGCTGCGCGGGCATTACGGCTCCGAGCCCGACCATGTGCTCGAACTCGTGCGCCTGCGCCGCGCGCATCGGCTCGATTTCGCCAAGTCGGTGAGTGCCGTGCTCCCCCTGTCCGAAGCGGACAAAGCGGTACACGCGTTGGAAAGCAAGGAGGGCAATCCGATCCGGATCGTGCTGACGCCGTGAACTATCGGCAATCCGGACATCGGAGCGGTTCGCGACGGCTCCGCCGGCGACCCCAACTCGCGTTGGGGTCGCCGTGGCCGAACCAGCCAGTGCCCGAGCCGATCCTCAGACCCCGACCTCGACAGGGATACTGCCACACCACGGCGGCCGCGTCGCATCGGTGATCGTCCATCGGTACGTACATGCGCGCGTGCATGTGCATTGGCGCCACCGGTCTCGAAAACCTCGAAAATCGAGGTGAACGCAGGCTGATCGATAACAAATCAGTATCGGATGCAATGCGCCGATATCGAACTGTTACCTTCCGCCGATCGCATTTCACCGAGTTCTCGCCGACGACAACGGATTTCACCTCACGCAGCGAGGATTCGATTCGGAGCCTTTGCTCTCCGCCGCTCCGCGCCGACCGACCGGTTTCCGAACGCACGACGCCGTCCCGCCATCGACAGCACGCCGCGGCGACTCCTCGGTCGCCCGCGACCCTTTTGGCAAACTTCCCGCGCCGAGCCGGCGCACACACGTGGAGCACGGATACCGCACTCGGAAACGACGATCGAGTCAGTCCTATTCGCCGGATTGCGGCTCGGTGAGCAGCTCGCGCAGGAAGCGCACGCTCTCGGCCGGGGAAAGCGCCTCCACGCTGATCCGGTTCATGACCGACATGTACAGCTCGACATCGCGCTGTTTGTCGAAATACAGGGAACTGGTGAGCTGCTCGGTGTAGACGATGTCGGGCAGCTCGGGCTCGGGAAACCGGAGGATGCTGAACGGGCCGCCCGCGGCGGAGTGCCCACCCGCCGCATACGGCAGCACCTGGATCCGGATGCTGGGACGGTCGGCCATCGCGACCAGATGCTCGATCTGCTCGCGCAGCACCTCCACTCCGCCGACCGGCCTGCGCAGCGCGTTCTCGTCGATGACAGCCCATAGCGTGGGAGCGGCGGCACGGTAGAGGATCTGCTGGCGGCGCATGCGGATGGCGACGCGGCGTTCGGTCTCGTCGGTATTGCCCAGCTGGATCACCGCCCGTGCGTAATCGGCGGTCTGCAGCAGCCCGGGGACGAACTGCGCCTCGTAGGTGCGGATCGTGGTGGCGGCCTGTTCGAGGCCGATGTAGGTCTCGAACCACGCCGGGAGCAGATCGCTGTAGTGCTGCCACCACCCCGGGTCGTTGGCCCGCCGAGCCAGTTCGAAGTACGTTTCGCGTTCAGCGGGCTCGACAACTCCGTAGAGGTTCAGCAGGTCGTGCAGATCGCGTTCCTTGAACCCGGTCCGGCCCAGCTCCAGCCTGCTGATCTTGGCATGCGATCCACGGATCGCGTCGCCCGCCGCCTCCCTGCTGATTCCGCAGCCCTCGCGCAGCTGACGCAACCGGCTGCCGAGCGCGATCCGCAGTACCGTCGGACCACGTTCTGCCGCAGGGAATTCGGCGTTGTCACCACTGTCCTCGTCGTTGGTCATGCATGCCTCCGGCCGATCGGGGGTTAGACCGCGCGGCGTAGTGCCTCCACCATCACAGCTGTCGGAACGTCGGCTGACGATCCTACTCGGCCGCACGCAAACGCCGGCCCGGACGCGAGCGCGCGCCGCGAATCGGATACGCACGAATGGATTCGCAAGAGCGCCAACGCAATATCCGGGCCGGATTCCCCGGCGCGCCGAGACGGCTGTGCGTAGAGTCGCCCCCGACGGTGGCCACGCGGAGGAGGAGCGCCATGACGTCGGCAGAGGGATCGACCCGACTAGCGGGTGTGGACCCGGAGATACCCAGTATCGCGCGGGTGTACGACTATGCCCTCGGCGGGACGGACTGGTTCGAGTCCGACCGGCAGGTGTACCAGCGCTTGAAGAAGGCGGTGCCGCACCAGGACGACGTCGGCGCCGCGAATCGGCGCTGGCTCGAGCGGGTGGTCCGGTACGTCACGCGGTCGGCGGGCGTCGACCAGGTTCTCGATCTGGGCAGTGGGCTGCCCACGCAGAAGAACACCCACGAGGTCGCCCAGGAACTCGGCGCCGAGGTCGCGGTGGTCTACGTGGACAACGACCCGATCTGCGCCGCGCGCGGGCGCAAGCTGCTGGAAGCCAACGAACGCACGCACTTTCTCGACCTGGACCTGACCCGGCCGGACGACGTGCTCGACGACCCCGCGGTCAACGGCTACCTCGATCTGACCCGACCGGTGCTGCTGATGCAGTGCGGCACCTTGCACCACGTCGACGACGATCGGGACCCCGCGGGCATCATGCGGCGGTATATCGATCGCCTCGCCCCTGGTTCCTATGTGATGATCAGCCACTTCTTCGATCCGGCCGCCGAGAGCGAACAACTGCACGCGCTGGCCAGACTGGCCGAACGAGCACTGCACGACGGGGGCCTCGGCACCGGACGCTGGCGCACCCGCGCGGAGATCCAGGCTTTCTTCGACGGATTGGAGATGGTTCCACCGGGATTGGTGGAGTTGCACGAATGGTGGCCCGGCGGCCCAGCGCTGCGCACGCCGTGGCCGGATGAACGTCTCATGCTCGGCGGCGTCGGCCGCAAAACCTGAACCCGTCCCCCACCACGGAGCCCGACATGACATCGAACGACGTGCGGATCACCGATCAGGACATCCAGGACAAGCTGACCGGTGTCCTCGGCTTCACCAGCATCGACCTCGCCACGTCGAAAGCGGGCGTGAACTGGTGCTCGAACGCGTTCTTCGCCGAGCTGAACGGCGATCCGTTCCGCTTGACGCTCGTGCTCGAGTCGGGCGGACGGACGTTGGACTGCTTGCGCGCCAATCCCAGCATCGGAGTCAAGGTCGTCCCCGACGGATTCCTCAACCCGTTCGCACAAGGCCTCGGCACGGCCGTGGTCCGCACCGGCGCGAGCGAACGGGAGGAGACGTTCCGGACGCTGTTACGGAAGGAGCCACAGATCGAACCGTTCTTGTCCACGCCCATCGAGGCGGTGGAGGTGCACATCGACTGGTGGCGCGTGACGCATGTCCAGGGCGGGTGGCTGCCCGGACGGGTGCTGTACCGGCCCGGCGCGTCCTGAGTCATCGCCCGCAACCGATGAATACCGACCGGTTCCCATGCTCGGTCGCGCTCGGCAAGACCACCATGGGTTCACGAAAGCAGCACTGGCCGAATGCATCCGCACGGATTGCTCCCCGATTCGGCGGTCCCTAGGCTGGTGAGCCAGGCGACGGAAACTAGAGAGAGGTCTCCATGTCCGATCCCGCTCCCCAGACCGGTGTCCGCGCGCCGGTAGGCGTGGACACGACTCGCGCGAGCATCGCCCGCGTCTACGACGCCACCCTCGGTGGCAAGGACAACTACGAAGTAGACCGCTACGTACGCGACCGAGTCGCCGAAGTCGCACCGCGGCAGAGCGACGTGGCCCGCATGAATCGCCGCTGGCTGCACCGCGTCGTGCGCTATCTGGCCGGGACCGTCGGCATCGGTCAATTCCTCGACATCGGCGCGGGTCTGCCCACCGTCGGCAACACACACGAGATCGCGCAACAGCAGAATCCCGCGGCGCGCGTGGTGTACGTCGACAACGATCCGGTGTGCAACATCCACGGCCGCGTACTGCTCGAGCGCAACGAGTTCACCCATTTCGTGCCCGCGGATCTGACCGCCCCGCAAACCCTGCTGGCGAACTCCGAGGTGACCCAGCACCTCGACCTCACCCGACCGCTGGCGCTGATCCTGTGCGGCATCCTGCACCACGTCGACGACGATCTCGATCCGGCGGGGATCATGCGTCAGTACATCGATGCGCTGCCCGCCGGCTCCTACGTTGCGATCACGCATTTCTACGATCCCGCCGACGGCGGCGAGGCGCACGAGATGGCCATCGAGCTGCAACGGCGTTTCACCGAAATGGGCCTGGGCTCCGGGTGGTACCGCACCCGGGAGCAGATCGCCTCGTACTTCGGCGATCTGGAACTGATCGAGCCCGGTCTGGTCGAACTCGACGACTGGTGGCCGATGGGGCCCGCGCTGCGGCCGCGGCTGACGGAGGAACGTCTGCTGCTCGGCGGCGTCGGCTACAAGTCCGGATCGTCGAACGGCGTCGTGACCCCCCTGCGCCGCCGGGCGACCGAGGACGACCTATCGGATCCCCCCGAACGAATCGGCTGAAAGGTAACTGCCGCGATGATATACGACGACCTGAGCGGACCGGATCTACGCGAAGACCGGTGGCGCTTCCTCGAAGTCCCCCTCGGACCGGACCAGACGTGGCGCTACGCCGACCCGGCCGCCCGCACCGAGGTCGGCGAGGGCGCGGTATCGGTCCGGATCGACGCCTTCACCCGATCCCACGCCGAGGTCCAGATTCTGGACAACCCGAAGCATCTGCTGGTGTCGACCGAAACATTCGATCTCACCGGCGGACCGCGGACCTTCGCGGTCGAGCTGGCGGCGGAGAACATCGGCGTCACCGGCGAGGACTACCGGGACGGCTTCGCCGCGTTCAACGTCCTCGACATGAGCAGCGCCCAGGTCTTCGACCTCATCGCGACGAGCAGGCACGCGTACGCCATTCACGAGCGGCTGTTCGTGCCGGGCGTCGTCCCCGCGGAGGAGGCGTTCACCCACGTCGTGCACGCTCCCTTGGCAGGGGTCGACATCAAACCCGGCGAGTTCCACCGCTACAGCGTCACCATCGACCGTGCCGCGGGCACCGCAGGCTGGTACGTCGACGACATCCCGGTGTACACCACGCGCGCGCCGCAGTTGCCGGAGACGGTGCAGATCGGTTTCGGCATCATCACCCTGCATCCGATCGAAGACGGGCGCAGCACGTCGCTGCGCGGGCAGGGACTGCACGCGTCGTGGCGCGACTTCACCGTGGCGTGACCGGATCCCAACCTTCGCGCGGAGTTCGCCGAAAAAGAATGGCGCCCAGCCACACTCGGCTGGGCGCCAGGGTTGCCACCGCCTGCGGGGCGGCCGCTGCCGCCGATCAGACGCTCTCCTTGCGCGGCCATTCGACATTGCGCGGGCGGGCGTACTCGTCCGCCAGGGCGTCGTCCTCGTTCATGTCGTACTCGTAGTCGTATTCGTCCGACTCCGCACGGCGGCGCGGATCCCACACCATCGCCACGGCCGACACGGCCAACAAGGTCACGACAATGGCCGCGATGACTACATAGAGCACGTCTTCCACCCTCCTGAAAATAGACCGAACAGCACGCAGCCGTGCCGGATAAGCAACGCGCACAGCTTGTTTCACGCCGCTGGCATAGTAAGCCCGGCTGCCGGAAACCGGACATTCCGACGGCGGTTACCGACCGGTTGCCCCCGGATGCGGGCCGGTCGGCAACTCCTGCCGAATCCGCGGAAACGCCTCCGCGAATCTTCAGCGTCGCTTAGGCTCGTCACCGTCCCGGTGGCTCCGGGACATCCGGCGCGGCACCGCACGCCCAAGCGTGCCGCGATCGCTGGTGGTAGCGGTGGGGTTCACCCGAATAGATGAACCTCGCCGTCCCCCATTTTCGATGAAATCCGAAGGACATTCAGTGGGAATCACCCGCATTGGGCATCCTTCGAGCTACCGTCTTCGGTCATGGACGACATCGAACTGCAGCCACCGACCGTCGCCTCCGCCAAGCAGACCGGCCTGGTCCTGGACATCGCCGCGCTCGACATCCACAACCCGCTCGCCCGGCCGGGCGAGATCACCTATCCCTATGTTCGCTGCACCGACCACCGGGTTCTGCGGCTACCCGAGCCGTTGCACCGGTGGGCCACCGAAACTATCGCCCTCAACCACACCAAGCACGCCACCGGCGCGCTGCCCCTGTTCCCCGGACAGGTCGAGTTCGGCATCCTCGACGGCACCATGTACGCCGAAGTCCTCTGACCAGCCTCGAGCCCGGCAGACCCGGCCGGGCTCTTCCGGGTCACGGGGATTCGCCGTAGCAGCCAGGCGGATTCGGCACCTCCGCTCGATCGCTACCGCGCGCTCCCCCATCACGCGATGAAGGCGCGGATACGTTCCCTGCCGCTCGCGCACAGATGGCGATCCGCCCGCGTCGTGGCGACCTCGCGCCGGCTCACGTCGACGCGGGCGCCATGCGACGCTGTTGTCCCTGTTCGGTCCGGTCGGCAGCAGTTGCCGGTACCGCACCCGACCAGCAAGCCCGGCCCGAGCGAATGGGGCTGCGTGGCAAGAAAACGCCTGGTGGCTGCCCATTCCGGGTACGCGTGTGGCGCGGGTTGCGGGCGCACGACACACTGGAGCCCGTGAATCGCATGTCAACCCGGCACCGCCGCGGATCGGACGGCCTGCCGTGACCGATCTCGCCCGCGGTGAGAACCGCCCCGCGCCCGGCGACCGGCTGGCGGTCACCGTCACCTGCTCGGCTCCCGTCGACGTATCGGCGCTGTTGCTGAACTCGGCGGGGCGCGTGCGCTCCGACGCCGATTTCGTGTTCTTCAATCAACCGGTCGCCCCGGGCGTCACCTACCGGCACGGCCAGGGCGCGGGCGACGTGGTGGACATCCAGACCGGCGCGCTGCCCAGCGACGTGGACCGCGTCGTGGTCACCGCGAGCCTCGACGGCAGCGGGCCACCGACTTTCGCCGCCGCGGGCTCACTGCGCGCGACAATCGCGTCTTCGTCGAGCACACTCGCCTTTCCCATGACGGGTTTGAGCACCGAGACCGCCGTGGTGTGCGTCGAGATCTACCGCCGCGGCGGCGGATGGAAAGTGCGTGCGGTCGGCCAGGGGTACGACAACGGTTTGGCTGGTATCGCAACGGCTTTCGGTGTGAACATCGATGATGAACCGGCCCAGCCGACCTCGTCACCCGCTCCCGCACCGGCATACCGACCTGCGCCGCCCCCGGCACAACAACCTGCGCCACCTCCCGCGTACCAACCCGCGCCCCCGCCCGCCTATCCACCGCAACCGGCCTATTCCGCGCCGGCCGCCGCGGTGCCGCCACCACCGATGCCCTCACCTCAGCAAGGAGCGCTGCCGATGCAGAGCGAACTGTTCGCCCCCAGCCACGCCGAAGTCACCGGCGCGGGCATCCAGAAGCAGGGCGGCAAGATGATCAAGGTGGCCGTCAACGGCGAGGTCATGGCTCGGGCCGGATCGATGGTCGCCTACCAGGGCGATCTGCAGTTCCAGGCGCTCGGCGCGGGCGGGATCGGCCGGGCGATCCAGCAGCGGTTGACCGGTGAGGGCGTTCCGCTGATGAAGGTGTCCGGGCGCGGCGACCTGTTCGTCGCCAACGGCGCCGCCGACGTGCACACCATTGATTTGGACGGCACCGACGGCCTCACCATCAACGGCGCCAATGTGCTCGCCTTCGATTCCGGCCTGCGCTACGACATCCGGATGGTGCAGGGCGCCGCCGGATTCGCGAGCAACGCCGGGTTGTTCAACTGCGTCTTCACCGGCCGCGGCCGCATCGCCATCACCACGCACGGTACGCCCGTGGTGCTCAACGTCGACCAGCCGACCTACGCCGATCCGCAGGCGGCGGTGGCGTGGTCGTCGAGCCTGCAGACCGGCATCAAACGCAATGATTCGTTCGGGCTGGGCAGGCTGATGGGCCGCAGCACCGGCGAGGGGATGACGCTGTCGTTCTCCGGACGCGGCTTCGTCATCGTGCAGCCGTCGGAGCTGCCGCCGGGCGGTTTCGTCGGAGGCACCGGCGGCGGGCAGGAGGCCGGCCAGAGCGGCGGTGTGCTGGGCGGCCTGTTCGGCTGACCCGCGAGTGCGGCGTTCAAGCCTGGAGCGATACGAGTTCCACGACGGTGATGTCCGACGGTGCGCCGACCCGCACCGGCGGGCCCCACGCCCCGGCCCCTCTCGTGACGTACAGCTGGGTGTCGCCGTACCGTTCCAGCCCGGCGACGGTCGGATTCGCCAGGCCCGCAAGGTAATTGCCCGGCCAGAGCTGGCCGCCGTGGGTGTGGCCGGACAGCTGCAGGTCGACGCCGTGCGCCACCGCGTCCTCGATCAGCACGGGCTGGTGCGCCAGCAGCACGGCGGTGCGCGTGCGGTCGCGGTCGCCGAGCGCCTTGCCGAAGTCCGGGCCCTGTCCGGTTCGCTCGCCCTGCACGTCGTTCACGCCCGCCAGGTCGAAGCCGGGCAGTTCGGTACGGGCGTTCGCGAGCAGGTGCATGCCGAGTTCCTGAACATGCTCCACCCACTGCTCGGCGCCGGAGAAGTACTCGTGGTTCCCGGTCACGAAGAACGCACCGTGGCGGGCACGCAGTCCGGCCAGCGGCTCGACGGCCGAGCGGAGGTGTTCGACGCTGCCGTCCACCAGGTCGCCGACGACCGCGATGAGGTCGGGCCGGGTGTCGTTGACGGTGCGCACCACGCGTTCGGCGAAGCCGCGTCCCAGGGTCGGGCCGAGATGCACGTCGCTCACCACCGCGATGCGGAACCCGTCCGCTCGGCGCGGCAACTTCGCCAGCGGCACGGCGACCCGCTTCACACTGGGTCCGTCCAGCACGCCATGGGCGCCGATGCCGACCGTGGTCGCGGCCGCCGCGACGGCGGCGCCACCCATCACCCGCGCGACGAAGACACGGCGCGGCACCCGGGTCAGCGGGGACTCGGCCGGAGCGGTCGTGCCCCGCGGGGACTCCGGAGCGGAGACGGTTCTCGCCGAGGTGGAACCGCTTTCCGCTGAAGACTCCAGCTCAGACCCGGCCCTCGCCAGCGACTCCGGCCTCGCCGACGACTCGGGCCCCAGCCCGGCTCCCGCTGGGAACTCCAGCTCAGACCTGGCCCCCGCCAACGACTCCTGCACGGCTCCCGCCGAGGAACCCGGTCCCAACCCGGCTCCCGCCACGGACTCCGACGCGAACCCGGTTTCCGCATGTGTCTTCGGTTCGCGTGGCACCCGGCCTCGATCAGACCAGCGCAGCGCCAAAGCTCGAATCGGCTCGCCGGCCACCAGCGCGAGCAGCAGGTATATGAACAACGCGCCCCACAGGTAGCCGGGCCAGGCGATGATCCGGATCAACGCGAACGGAGCGGACGCCAACTCCGCCACCGTCGTGCCCAACAGCAGCAAGGGTCCTGCCAAAACAACGGCGGTGCCGACGCGACGCGTGCGGGACCCCGCTGTGGTCGTGTCCCGCACGAGTCGCCGCCATATATACCAGTGCGCGCCGACCACCGTGAGCACGACGACTCCCACGAGAACGAGCACGGCGACACCGACCAGAACACTCTTCACGACCACGGCGGCACTCTCTGTGAACATTCGGCTTGCGCGGCATCAACTTACGTCACAGCGCGGGCCGCGCAGGGCCGGCGACTTCCCGGTGCCGGTTATCTCGTTCGTTCCAGCACGCCGCGCAGAAATGCCGCTTGACCCGCATGCTGCAGATCGTCCGAGATCACGCTGACCAGCCGCACACCCAGGGTCACCGGCGGATCCCATCGGGTGTCCACGACGCGGTCCAGATCGCCGTCCACCAGTCCCCGGACGAAGCGCAGCGTCTGTTCGTGCACCGCGTCGTAATACCCCGTGAGCAACTCGGCGGGCGCTCGGACCGCCGCCACGTCGGCGGGCTGGTCGCCGTAGCCGGTCGCGCCCTTGTCGATGGGTAGCCCGAAGCGGTCGTACCAGCCATGGGCGGTCCAGACCTGCTCGATACCGGCCACATCCGCGATGTGGTCGTCCTGCACACGAGTCAGATGCCAGATCAACCACGCGATCGAGTTGGCGCCGGCATCGATGCGGTGAGCGAGGATGTCCTCCCCTAGTCCGTCGACCGCTTCGTGCACCACCTCCCTGATCCGCTCGTAAGCGTCGGTCAGCACGTCGGCACTGGTCGCCATCAGTCGACTCCTCTCGAGTGTCCGCTGACCCGACGGTACCCAGCGTGACCGCCCGGCACGAGCGCCGACATACGTGCCGCGAATTTTCGCACGACCGAACCACATTGAACGTACCGTTATTCAACGGTACGATGCGTGGTGGTGAGATTGGGTCGATGACCTCCGAATCGGTCACCGACCGGACGATGACGTACCGAAGTGAGGAAGTACCGATGATTCACGACGTCGAGACCGGACGCGCCCGGCGAGCGGTTGTCCGCGTGGCGATGGTCGCCGCGCTCGCACTGACCCCCGTTGCCGCGGCCGCCGTGCCCGCGGTCGCCGCACCCGCTGTGGCGCAGCCGACCGTTACACAGGTGGCCCAGGCCGACGAGATCCACGGCGGCTGGCACCGCCACGGAGGGTGGGGCCACGGCGGCTACGGCGGCTGGGGTGGCTACGGCGGATGGGGCGGCTACGGCGGCTACTGGGGTAGCCCGTTCGGCTACTGGGGCAGCCCGTTCGGCGTCTGGCCCGGCATCGCGTGGCTGCTGCCCGGCTCCGGTAGCGCGTTCTGAGACCAACGATCCGCACAGTCGGCCAGGTGATCCCGGCTCCGCGCGGCATCGCGCGTGCGGAACCGGAATCATCTGCCGCCGGGGGCGAGACGATCGCCGATCCCACTTCGCTGCCGGCACCCCTACGCTCGAGGCATCAGCGATGGCCCGCGGGATGAGCGCCGCCGCGACGACCGCGACCACGCACTACCGGCGCCGCGGCCACCGCTCACCTGAGTGCAGTGGGGGCATTGACGCAGCATCCCCGCAGCGCCCAGCTGTCGCTATTGACTGAATCGCTCTCGGAACCAGGACTTTTTGCTGAAATCGCCCCACGCGCTTGACCAATTTTGCTGCGCCGCAGGCCAATAGCACATATTCGGCAATCGGCAGCATCGTATCGACGAAACCACCAGTGTCCCCGCATAATTCATGCGCGCATTCGTCGCGAGCGCTGCACGGATTTTTCCACGGAATTCGCAGAACGATTGCTTCGGGAATCCACTGCGGCCAGAATGGTGGGGCCGAGAACCGGCATCTTGGGGATTCGTCGGCACTCGTGGCCGACACGACTAAGTGGGGAAATACGATGAGAGTCAATAGATTCGCCGCAACCGCCCTACTCGCGGTCGGGGCCACCGGAATTGCGACGGGCGTCGCGCACGCCCAGCCCGCCACGCCCGCGCAGGTCAGTGTGCACGGTGTCGAGCAGGGCCTCGGTTTCACCTCGGCTCCCGCCGCCGACGGGACAGGGGTGGTCACCACCCTCGACGCGGGCACCTTCGCGTTGACGGCCGACGCCGCGGCGGTCGAGCTGCGGAGCGAAACGGGACAGGTCGTCGCGACGCTGCCGCTGGCGTTCCAGGCCTCCGGCGCGACCCACGGGCTGGCCCCCGCGATCACCGACGCGGGCCGCACCCTCACGGTGACGCCGGTGGGTTCGCCCGCCACCACCGAGCGCCTCAACCAGTTCGTCGGTGAGGACGAGACGCTCGCCCGCAAGCAGTACAACGCCGGGATCGGCGCCCTCATCGGCGCGGGGATCGGCGCCGTGCTCGGCTTCTTCCTCGGCGGGGTCGGCGCGCTGGTCACCATCCCGATCGGCGCGGGCATCGGTGCGCTGATCGGTTTCTCCACGCCGTAGTCGGCCGGTTCGGTGTGCGGCCGCCGCAGGGCGACCGCACACCGATCGCCGGTCGAACCGCCGGGATTCCCTGGCGCGTGCGCTCGCGCGCCACTCGCCGAGGGGGACGCGGCGATCCGACCGTCGATGGTTGCCGTCCAGCCCCGTGGACCGCGAGCCAAAACCAAATGCCCGGCCGTGCGCTGGGGCATGATGGGATGGCACGGAGACGATCGGAGCGAGACACAGGATCCGCGAGATGGCACAGCGCAGTTCCCTCTCGCAGCGGCGCGCTGCACTGGAACAAGAGTGGTCCCGATGGATACCGGCCGGGACACCGCAGGGTGATTCCGCGCTGCGCAGCGAGGTGGCGCAATCATGGCTGCGGTCGCTGCGCACCGTCGATCCGTCCTGCGAGCACGCGCCAGTCGCCGACGCCGACGTGACCGCGCGCTGGGCCGCGTCTTCTTTGCGCACACCGGTATCCGAGTTGACCGATCAGTTGCGCGACATCACCGAGGGCGCGGGCTACGTCGCGGCGATCACCGACGAGACCGGAACCATCCTCTGGTCGCACGGTGGTCCGGTGATGCGCCGCCGCGCCGAACAGGTGAACTTCGCGCCGGGCGGTCGCTGGGACGAGGCGCACATGGGCACGAACGCGCTCTCGCTGGCGCTGCGCACCGAACAGCCGCACACGGTGTTCTCCGCCGAGCACTTGGTCGCCGCACTGCACGGCTGGGTCTGCTACTGCGCACCCATCCGTGGCGCGGACGGTCGCCAGCTCGGCGTACTCGACCTGTCCACCACCTGGGACCGCGCCCACCCGCTGGCCATGTCCACCGCCCGCACCCTGGTCACCGCCATCGAGACCAAGCTGCACCACCGGATGGCCGCGCCCGGGGTCCGACTGACCTGCCTCGGCGCGGCCCGCTTGATCCGGGACGGCGCACCCGTCCGGCTACGCCCGAGGCACCTGGAGCTACTGACGCTGTTGGCGCTCGAGCCCGAGGGCTTCACCCACGAACGCCTGCACTTCGCGGTGTACGGCGACCGGCCGGTCGGCACGAGCACGCTCAAATCGGAGATGTCCTATCTGCGTCGCGCCACCGGCGGAGACATCGCCAGCCGGGTCTATCGGCTGGTGAGCCCCCTGTCCTGTGACGCCGTGGACGTGCTCGCGGCGCTCGAAGCGGGCGACACCGCGACGGCGGTCGAGTTGTATCGCGGCCCCTTGCTGCCGGATTCGGACACGCCGGGCATCGTGCAGTGGCGCGAGTACCTGGAAGTCGGTGTGCGCACCGCGGTGCTGTCCAGCGGAAACGTCGAGCACGCACTGCGCTACGGGGAGCGCGCACCGCACGACATAGAGATCCACGAACACGCGTTGCGCTTGCTTCCCCGGGGCGACGGGCGCCGGGCGCTCGCGGTCGCCCGTTTGCACGGCGCGCTGCGCGACTGAGCTCGCGCGCCTCAACGTTTCGTCAACCCTCGCGGGGCATAGTGACCCGCATCACGGCCGACCCGCCGTGTGCATCACGTCCGCAACCAGCGAGGAGTCACCCGCCATGAGCTACGCGAAGCCGGGAACCGAGGGCAGCGTCGTCGAATTCGCCACGCGCTACGACAACTTCATCGGCGGTGAGTGGACCGCGCCGGTCGAAGGCCGCTACTTCGAGAACCCGTCGCCGGTGGACGGCCAGACGTTCTGCGAGGTCGCGCGGTCCTCGGCCGCCGACATCGACCTGGCCCTGGACGCCGCGCATCAGGCGGCCGACGCGTGGGGCGCGACGTCGACGACCGAACGGGCCAATATCCTCAACAAGATCGCCGACCGGATCGAGGACAACCTCGAGGCGCTGGCGGTGGCCGAAACGTGGGAGAACGGCAAACCGGTACGGGAGACGCTGGCCGCCGACCTGCCGCTGGCGGTCGACCACTTCCGCTACTTCGCCGGGGCGGTCCGCGCCCAGGAAGGCGGGATCAGCGAAATCGACGCCGACACCATCGCCTACCACTTCCACGAGCCGCTCGGCGTCGTCGGCCAGATCATCCCCTGGAACTTCCCGATCCTCATGGCCACCTGGAAGCTCGCGCCCGCCCTCGCCGCGGGCAACGCGGTGGTGCTCAAGCCCGCCGAGCAGACCCCGGCCTCGATCCTGAAGGTCGTCGAACTGATCGCCGATCTGCTGCCGCCGGGAGTCCTCAACGTGGTCAACGGCTTCGGCGTCGAAGCGGGCAAGCCGCTGGCAGCCAGCCCGCGCGTGGCCAAGGTCGCCTTCACCGGCGAGACCACCACCGGCAGGCTGATCATGCAGTACGCCAGCGAGAACATCATCCCGGTCACGCTCGAACTGGGCGGCAAGAGCCCCAACATCTTCCTGCCCGACATCATGGCCGCCGACGACGCCTTCCTGGACAAGGCCGTGGAGGGCTTCGTGATGTTCGCGCTCAATCAGGGTGAGGTGTGCACTTGTCCGTCCCGCGCGCTGATCCACTCCTCGATCTACGACGAGTTCATCGCCCGGTGCATCGAGCGGACCAAGGCCATCCGCAGCGGCAATCCGCTCGACGAGGCCACCATGATCGGCGCGCAGGCCAGCAACGACCAGTTCGAGAAGATCCTGTCCTACATCGACATCGGCCGCCAGGAAGGCGCCGAGGTGCTCACCGGCGGCGGCCCGCGCAAGGTCGACGAGTTCCCCGGCGGCTTCTACGTCGAGCCCACGATCTTCTCCGGCCGCAATGACATGCGGATCTTCCAAGAAGAGATCTTCGGACCGGTCGTGTCGGTGACCACGTTCGACTCCGTGGACGAGGCGCTGAAGATCGCCAACGACACCCTCTACGGACTCGGCGCGGGTGTGTGGACCCGCGACATCAACGCCGCCTACCGCTTGGGCCGCCAGATCAAGGCGGGCCGGGTGTGGACCAACTGCTACCACGCCTACCCCGCGCACGCGGCCTTCGGCGGGTACAAGAAGTCCGGCATCGGACGCGAGAACCACCGCATGATGCTCGACCACTACCAGCAGACCAAGAACCTGCTGGTCAGCTACTCGCCGGACAAGCTCGGGTTCTTCTGATGCCGCAGCCGGCCCGCCGCGTCGAGTTCACCGGACCCGCGGAAGCGCTGCTGCGCCGACTGATCGAACAGCACGGTCCGGTGATGTTCCATCAGTCCGGCGGCTGCTGCGACGGCAGCGCACCGATGTGCTACCCGCGCGGCGAGTTCCGGGTCGGCGGGTCGGACGTGCTGCTCGGGTATCCGGCGGCGGACACCCCGTTCTGGATGAGCGCCGACCAGTACGACTACTGGCGGCACACCCATCTCACCGTGGACGTGGTGCCCGGCCGAGGTAGCGGGTTCTCTCTCGAAGCGCCCGAAGGCGTGCGCTTCCTGATCCGCTCGCGGCTGCTCACCGACGAGGAACTCGCCGTACTCGAAGCCGAACCGCCACCCACCGGGGCGGATCTGTCCCACTGAAATCGGAGCACGGGCTGCTCACCGATGCTCCGGTGAGCAGCCCTTCCCGGTTCACAGGGCGGACAAAAATTCCATGCGGGAATAGTCGGCAACCGGATACGGTCGTTCGAGGTGGTTAGACAGGCGAACGAGAGGGGCCGCGGGGTGGCGACCGAGACCGCGACGGTGTCCGTGGGTTTCCGATCCGAGCGCGGTGCCATTCTCGGCTCGCTGATGCTGGCGACCGCGCTGGTCGCGCTCGACTCGACGGTCATCGCCACGGCGGTGCTCACCATCACCGACAGTCTCGGCGGCTTCGCGCAGTTCCCCTGGTTGTTCTCCATCTATCTGCTGGCGCAGGCGGTGACGGTGCCGATCTACGGCAAACTCGCCGACACCGTGGGCCGTAAACCGGTGATCCTGTTCGGCATCGCGATGTTCGCGCTGGGTTCGCTGCTGTGCGGCGTCGCGACCAGCATGCTCGGACTGATCGTCTTCCGCGCCGTCCAGGGTATCGGCGCGGGAGCGATCCAGCCGATGACGATGACGATCGCGGGCGACTTGTACACGCTGTCCGAGCGTGCCAAGGTCCAGGGCTATCTGGCCAGCGTGTGGGCCATGTCGAGTGTGGCAGGCCCGCTGCTGGGCGGCCTGTTCGCCGAGTACGTCAGCTGGCGCTGGATCTTCCTGATCAACCTTCCGCTCTCCGCGCTCGCCGGATGGATGCTGGTGCGTAATTTCGCCGAGAGCGCGCCCCGGCAGCGGCAGAGCGTCGACTATCTGGGCGCGGCACTGCTGACGTTCGGCGCGGGCGCGTTGATCCTCGGACTGCTCGAAGGCGGGCAAGCCTGGGCGTGGTCGTCTCCGTCGAGCATCGGGATCTTCGCGGGCGGCGCGGTCGTGCTCGTGCTGTTCGGGCTGGTGGAACGCGGAGCGCGGAATCCGATCCTGCCGCTGTGGGTGTTCACCCGGCGCGTCGTGATCGCCAGCAGCTTGGCGTCGGTGCTGGTCGGCGCCGTCGTGCTCGGCGCGACCTCCTATGTCCCCACCTTCACCCAGGGCGTGCTGGGCACCGGGGCGCTGGTCGCGGGTCTGACGGTGGGCGCACTCACGCTGGGGTGGCCGCTGGCCGCGTCCCAAGCGGGAAAGGTGTACCTGCGCTTCGGCTTTCGCACTACTGCCTTGATCGGTAGCGGATTGGCCGCCCTCGGCGCCACCAGCACGTTGTTCATCACGCAGCATTCCACCCTGTGGCAGGTCGCGGCGTCCTGCTTCGTGATCGGCACCGGGATGGGACTGGTCGCCACCCCCACCTTGATCGCCGCGCAGACCAGCGCCGAATGGACCGAGCGGGGTGTGGTCACCTCGGCCAACATGTTCGCACGCTCGATCGGCAGTGCGGTGGGCGTCGCGGTGTTCGGCGCCATCGTGAACTCGCGCGTCGGCCACACCGATCATCCGGAGCCCGCCACACTGGCCTCGGCGGTGCATCTGGTCTTCGTCACGATCGCGGCGATGGCCGTCGTCCTGCTCGTCGCCTCGGCCATGATGCCCCGGCGTTCGGCGAACGCCTGAGGCGGAGACAGCGGGTTTTCGGAAGCGTTCGAACCGCGGCCGGCGCAAGCTGGCGTTCCAGCCGAACGAGATTCTGGAGGTCGCAGTGGCGCAGGCCGTATGCGTAATAGTCGGCGTGTTCTTCCTGGGTATGGGTATCTACGCGCTCGCCGCGCCCGCCGCTCTGATTCAACCGTTCGGCATCCGGCTCACCGAACCGAGCGCGCGCTACGAGGTGCGCGCCGTCTACGGCGGCTTCGGACTGGCGATGGCGGCCGTGCTCGCGGTGGCCGCCATCGACCTCGCAGGGCTGCGCGGCGGGATCATGGTCGCGATCGGCGCGGCACTGGCGGGCATGGCCCTCGGCCGGGTGCTCTCGGCCGTGCTCGATGAGCGAACCGCGTTCTATCCCACCTGGTTCTACGGCGCGGTGGAGGCGATCGGCGCCGCCGCGCTCTTCCTCGCCGTCTAGCGGAAAACGGGCCGTCAGCTGGTGTGCGTAACGTCGGTCGGCGTGCTGGAACTGCCGAGTTTGCGCAGCACGAAGTATCCGGCCGACACCAGCACCGCCCACACCGCGCCGACGACGAGGGCCGTGCGCCCGCTGTCGGTGAACAACAGCAGCACGACCACCAAACCGAGGAACGCCAGCGCGAGCACGGTGGTGTAGGGCGCGGCGGGCAGCCGGTAGTCGCTGGCGGGCAGTTCGCCGCGGGCGACCTTGGCCCGGTAGAGCAGGTGACAGACCAGGATGACGCCCCAGACGAAGATGATGCCGATGGTCGACACCGAGGTGATGTAGGCGAAGGCCTTGTCCGGGGAGATGACATTGACGATCACGCCGATCACCATCGCCGCCGCCGACACGGAGATCCCCACATAAGGCACCGCGTTCGCGCTCAGTTTGTTCAGCCGGGCGGGCGCCTCGCCGTGCAGCGACAAGGTGCGCAGCATCCGGCCGGTGGAGTAGATCCCCGAGTTACACGATGACAGCGCCGCGGTGAGCAGCACGAAGTTGACGATGCCCGCCGCGCCCGGGATGCCGATCAGCTCGAAGACCTCCACGAACGGGCTCTTGCCCGCGTGGAAATTGCGCCAGCTGGACACCGACATGATCACAACGAGCGCACCGACATAGAACAGGCCGATCCGGAAGGGGAGCGTGTTGATCGCCTTGCGCAGAGTCTTGCGCGGCTCGCGCGCCTCCCCGGCGGTGACGCCGACCAACTCCACGCCGACGTAGGCGAACAGCACGATCTGCAAAACGAGCAGCGACTGACCGATGCCGTTGGGGAACACGCCCCCGTCGGCCCACAGATTGGTGACGGTGGGGTTCGTCGCGTGCCCGAAGCCGAACAGCAGCACGCCGATGCCGAGCAGGATCATGCCGACGATCGCGGTGACCTTGATGGTGGAGAACCAGAACTCGCCCTCGCCGAACAGCCGCACCGAGATCAGATTCGCGCAGAACATCACCGCGAGCACGACCAGCGCGGTGACCCACGGGGCGATGTCGAACCAGTACTCCACGTACTTGCCCGCCACGGTGATCTCGGCCATGCAGGTGGCCACCCACACCGCCCAGTACGACCAGCCGGTGACGAAGCCGGCGAAGCGGCCGAGGAACTCGTGCGCGTACTCGGCGAAACTCCCCGAGATCGGCCGGTAGGTCAGCAGTTCGCCGAGCGCCCGCATGATCACGAAGATGGCCAGGCCCGCCGCCAGGTAGGCCAGGATCAGGCCGGGCCCGGCCTGCTCGATCGCGCCGCCCGCGCCGTAGAACAGGCCCGTGCCGATCGCGCCGCCGATGGCGATCATCTGGATGGTGCGCGGGCTCAGGCCCCGGGCATAACCCTCCGAGTCGCCGGTGTCCGCCGGAACCGATGGTCCCGCGTCCTGGAGGTGACGGTCGGAGGCTGTCATACTGCGGTCCTTTCGCTGGGCAGCGATGCGACGATCCGGTCGCCGAACACGCGACGTCGGATCATCGCACGTCCGGTCCGGAGCACGTGGTCACGCTACCGCCCCGCCCGCGCGCGCGTCGTCTCCGGGCCGACCGCGGCGGTCGTGCGCGGTTACCGGACGGGCGTCCGGCATGCCATCATCGGATTCCCCGACGATGGGTTCCCGTCATGACCGAATCGCCGTCCCGGCGCACGCGAACGCGCCGCTACGCGCTCCGCACCGCCGTCGTCCTGCTCGCTGTCGTCGCCGTCTTGGCCGGCGCGGCGTTCGCGACGACCGCGGTCCTGCACATCCCGGCCCCGCCGACGCTGCTGCGACTGCTGACCGACCCGCCTTCGACACAGGGCGAACTGTTCGAGAGCCGCACGGTGGCCGCCTCCCCCACGCCGCGTCCGCTGCCGGTCGCACCGCGGCCGCTGCCCGACGGGGTGCCGTGGAAGGGCTCGCAGATCTCGGTCGCCGACTTCCTCGGCGCCACGCACACCAATTCGTTCCTCGTTCTGCGCGGCGGCGCTCTCACCCACGAGTGGTATCGCGACGGCGTCACGGCCACCACCCGCCAGTCCTCGTGGTCGGTAGCGAAGTCCGTCGTGTCACTGCTGACCGGCCGCGCCATCGCGGCGGGGCGGCTCAACGAAGACGACCGCCTGGTGCGAATCCTGCCCGAGCTGACCACCGGCGGCCCGTACGACACCGTGACCATCCGCGACTTGCTGGACATGGCCTCCGGCGTCGACGTCGACGAGAACTACAACAAGTACATGCCGCTGACCGGCACCGCCCGGATGTACCTCACCGAGGACCTCGCCGGGTTCGTCCGCGAGCATCAGGGCCTGCGGTTTCCGCCGGGCAGCGCGGGCGAGTACCGCAGCGTGGACACCCAGCTGCTGGGCATGGCGCTGGCGCGGGCCGAGGGCCTGCCGCTGAGTGAACTGCTGGAACGCGACCTGTGGGCTCCGATCGGCGCCGAGGACGCCGCGCTGTGGAATCTCGATCGCGCGGGCGGTCAGGAGAAGGCGTTCTGCTGCCTGAACGCGACGGCCCGCGACTTCGCCAAGATAGGCCAGATCGTCTTGGACGGCGGCCGCGTCGGCGACGCGCAGATCGTGCCGCCGGCCTGGATCGAACGCATCCGCACCCCGGTCCACCGGGTGGGCGACTGGCCCTACGGCGCGCAGTGGTGGCACCCGACCGGTGGGGACGGCGCCGATCTCACCGCCGTCGGCGTCTACGGCCAGTACGTCTACGTCGACCCGCCCAGCGGCACCGTCATCGTCAAACTCAGCGACTACGGCACCACCCAGGACGAGCAGGAGACCATCGAGGTGTTCCGCGCGATCGCGCGCGGCTGAGCCGGCCGGCGAAATACACCGGGGACCCGCGACGTTGGCAGTGGAGATCGCCACTGTGAGGAGACCCATGATCGACGTCCCGCTGTCCGTACTGGATCTCGCGCCGGTGCAGTCCGGCCGCACCGTCGGCGAGGGGCTCGACGCGACCACCGAATTGGCCCGGCGCACCGAGGCTTTGGGCTACCACCGCTTCTGGGTCGCCGAGCATCACAACATGCCCGGCATCGCCAGTTCGGCGCCGAGCGTGCTGCTGGCCCACCTGGCCGCGGCCACCTCGACCATCCGCGTCGGCTCCGGCGGGGTGATGTTGCCCAACCACGCGCCGCTGGTGGTCGCCGAGCAGTTCGGCACCTTGCACGCGCTGCATCCCGGACGGATCGACCTGGGCATCGGACGCGCGCCGGGCACCGACCAGGCGACCGCACGGGCGCTGCGGCGGACCGCGGACGGACTGTCGGCGGAGTCGTTCCCCCAGGAACTGGCCGCGTTGCTGGGCTACTTCCGCGGGTCCGACCCCGGCGGCATCGCCGCCACGCCCGGGCGCGGTGAGGAACCGGAGGTCTGGCTGCTCGGCTCCAGCGGCTACAGCGCCCAGGTCGCGGCGCTGCTCGGGGTCCCGTTCGCCTTCGCACACCACATCGCCCCCGACAACACCGAGCCCGCGCTCGCGCTCTACCGCGAGCACTTCCGGCCTTCGGAGCGCCTGGAGCGCCCGCATGCGATGGTCGCGGTCGCGGCGATCTGCGCGGACACCGACGAGCGCGCCGAAATCCTGGCCGGCCCGCGCGACCTGGCCTTCCTGAACCTGGTGCGCGGCACACCGCAGGCACTGGCCACGCCGGAGGAAGCGGCCGCGTTCCGTCCGTCGGAACAGGAGCGCACGTTCATCCGGCAGCGCCGGGCCGGGCAGTTGCTCGGCTCCCCGGAGACGGTGCGCGGTCAGCTCGAGGATCTGCTGCGCCGCACCCAGGCCGACGAGCTGATGATCAACACGCTGGTCTACGACATCGACGACCGCGCCCGATCGTTCGAACTGCTCACCGAGAAGGTCGCGGCCTGAGGCGGGTCAGTGCAAGCGGAAGCCGTGGTTGGCCAGCGATTCCCGCAGCCGATGTCTGCCGTTGAGTGCCGCCGCGGAGGCGAGCCGGGCCAGCACACGTTCGGTCCAGGAATGCGAGAGCCGTTGTTCGGCATAGAATTCCGCGATCCGGGTCTCGTACTCGGCCACGTGCACCCGCTGCGCGTCCAAATCGTAGGTCTCCCGATGCAGGACGGCGTCCTGCGGCAGGCGCGGCTTCACCCGCGCGTCCTCGGCGGGATCCGGGTGACCGACCAGCAAGCCGAAGACGGCGAAGACCTGCGGCGGCAATCCCAGCTCGGCGGCGACTTCCTCCGGCTTGTTGCGCAGCGCGCCGATGTAGACGGTGCCGAGCCCGAGCGATTCCGCCGCCACCACCGCGTTCTGCGCCGCGAGCGCGGCGTCGATGAATCCGACGTAGCTCGATTCCAGGTAGTCCGCGCCCTCCAGCGGCGCGCTCCGGTCTTCGGCGAGCTGGCGCAGGCGCGCGAAATCGGCCGTCCAGACCAGCAGCACCGGCGCTTGCACGATGTGGGCCTGATCGCCCGCGAGCGCGGCCAGGCGCGCCTTGCGTTGCGGGTCACGCACCGCGATGACGCTCCAGACCTGCAGATTCGACGAGGTCGGCGCGGACTGCGCCGCGGAGATCAGCAGCCGCAGTGTGGCGTCCGGCACCGGGTCGGACAGGTAGCGGCGCACCGAGCGATGCTCGTGCAGCACCTGCAGGACCTGGTTCCACTGCGCGGGTTCGACCGGTTGCGGGTCGCGGTAGCGCTGTTGCACGGCGTGGGTCGGGGTCGGCACGGACTGCGTCATGGGCATCATCCTTTCGCCAGGACGGCGCGCCGTCAGCGGTTGGCCGCAGCCTGAGCGGAACACAGGTAGGGTAAGTAAGGCAATCCTAATTGTTTATATCGGAGGTTCTCTTGGCACGTCCCCGCACCACCCTCACGGTGCAGCGCACCGAATGGCTCACCCCGCACTTGATCCGGGTGTACCTCGGCGGTCCCGGCTTCGCCGCGTTCCGTCCCAGCGAGTTCACCGACTCGTACGTGAAATTCATTTTCCCGCAGGACGGGAACGAGGTGCTGCGCACCTACACCGTCCGGTCCGTCGACCCCGTCGCCGGAGAGATCGCGGTCGACTTCGTCTACCACGGCGCGGAGGGCATCGCGGGACCGTGGGCTGCCGCGGTCCAGCCCGGCGAGACCATCGATTTCCATGGCCCCAACGGCGCCTACGCCCCGCGCCCGGACGCCGACTGGTATCTGCTGGCCGGTGACGAGGCGGCGCTGCCCGCCATCGCCGCCGCGCTCGAGGCGATGCCCGGCGAGGCGACGGGGCTGGCGTTCGTCGAAGTCGCAGGTCCGGACGACGAACTGCCGGTGAAGAAGCCGGACGGCATCGATCTGACCTGGCTGCACCGCGGCGCGCGGCCCCCTGGCGAGGTGCTCGCCGAGACCGTTCGCTCCGCGCCGTGGACGCCGGGGCAGGTCCAGGTGTTCATCCACGGCGAAGCCGAAGCGGTCATGAAAGACCTGCGCCGCTACATCCGCAAGGATCGCGGCGTTTCCGCCGAGTGGGCGGCGTCGATCTCCGGATATTGGCGCCGCGGCCGCACCGAGGAGGGCTTCCGGGAGTGGAAGGCCGAACTGCGGGCGGTCGAGGGGGCCAACGGCTGAACCGTCAACTCAGCAGTCCGACGATGGTGGCGGACAGGAAGCTGACCAAGGTGGCGCCGTAGAGCAGGCGAAGCCCGTTGCGGGCGATGACGGTGCCTTGTTTCTCGCTGAGGCTGCGGACCGCGCCGGTGACGATGGCGATGGTGGAGAAGTTCGCGAACGACACCAGATAGGTGGAGACGATCGCGACGGTGTGGTCCGACAGTCCGGCGTGTTGCCGGTTCAGTTCCTGCATGGCGACCACTTCGTTGGACACCAGCTTGGTGCCCATGAACCGGCCCGCGGCCGCCGCCTCGTCCCACGGGATGCCGGTCAACCAGGCCAGCGGGGCGAAGACGTGGCCCATCACGTCCTGGAACGTGGTGCCGTGGAACAGCGCCGCGAAGATTCCGTTGACCATGGCGAGCAAGGCGATGAATCCGATCAGCATGGCCGCGACGGTGAACGCGACCTTGAAGCCGACCAGGATGTATTCGGTGAGCATCTCGAAGAACGATTGCCGCTTACGGCTGTCGGCGATCTCCTCGCCGATCAGCCGGGCGTCGTCGGCGGCGCCGACCTTGTAGGGGTTGATCAGCGAGCACACCACGAAGGCGCCCAGCATATTCAGCACGATGGCCGCGATCACGTACTTCGGGTCGATGAGCACCATATAGGCGCCGAGGATGCCCGCCGAGACCGTCGACATCGCCGAGGCCGCCAGGGTGTACATCCGCTGCGGCGGAATGTCGTCGAGCATGGCCCGCAGCGAGATGAACACCTCTGATTGGCCGAGGATGGCGGAGGCGACCGCGTTGAACGATTCGATCCTGCCGAAGCCGCTCACCCAGGCCAGCAGCAGGCCGAGGTACTTGATGATCAACGGCAGGACCCGCAGGTGTTGCAGGATGCCGATCAGCGCGGACACGAGCACGATCGGCATCAGCACCGCGAACAGGAACGCGGGCCCGCCGCTGCCGACGGCGGGCAGGTCGCCGAATACGAACGCGGTGCCCTGGGCGGCGTAGCCGAGGATGTGGGCGAAGGCGTCGCTGACCGCGCGGATCACCGTGCCTCCGATCCCGGTCTTCAGCAACAGGAAACCGAGCGCGAGTTGCACGATCAAAAGGACGGCGATCCGCGGCAGCCGAGCGGCGGCGGCGCGGCGGTCGGTACTGGGCAGCCAGGCCAGCAGCAGGAAGCACATCAGCCCGGCGAATCCGATCAGATGATGCACGCGCACCTCGGCTGCCGTGACGTACTTCGGCTTATGGGAGCACCTCTCATGTCGGTTTATGGTGCGGTGTCTCCACAGTTGAGAAGCTCGGCGCGGCTGTCGGCGCACCGGCCGCCGACCGGCCGCCCGGGACGATTCCGGGCGTCCGGGCATGGTTCACCGGCCGCTACGGTCGCGGCGCGCGCAACGCCTCCTCCACGAACTGCGTGGTGTAGGTCTCGGACAGGTCGATCCGATCGCGCACGGGACGCACGTTCTTCGAGTACTTGCCGAGGATCTCCAGAACGTTCTGCGCGCCTTCGGGTTTCATCAACCCGTCGCCGTTGAACATGCCGATGGAATCGCGGATCGACTGGACGTAGAGGTCCTTGCCCGCGCTCGCGTACTGCGGCGGCATCTTCTCGGCGATCTCCTCGGGCGTGTGCGTCCGGATCCACTGCAGCGTCTGCACGAACGCGGCGGCGAGCTTGCGCACGATGTCCGGGTGGGCATCGATCGTCGCGCAGCTCATGTAGAGCGACGTCGCCGGATACAGCCCGCCGAGCGCGGCCCTGGTGCCCGCCTCGGTGCGCAGGTCGACGAGGACGCGCGCATCGCCGGAGTTCACCATCTGCGCCACCGTGGGATCGGTGGTCATGCCCGCGTCGATGCCGTCGTGGTTCATGCCCGCGATGAACGTCTGCCCCGCACCCACTTTCACCCGGGTGTAATCGGCGGTGCTCATCCCGGCCTGGCCGGTGAGCGCCTGGGTGAGGAAGTCGGTCGACGAGCCGAGCGAGGTCACGCCGAGCTTCTTGCCGCGCAGATCGGCGACCGAGGTGATGTCCGCGTCCGCCTTCGACACCAGTTCGACCTCACCGGGCACGTCGGACATCTGCACCACCGAGCGGATGCATTGGTCCTTGGCCTGCAGATCGATGGTGTGGTCGTAGAAGCCGACCACGCCCTGCACGTCGCCGGTGAGCAACGCCGTCTCGGCCGTGGCTCCGGACTGCTCGCCGAGCAGTTTCACGTCGATGTCGTTGCGCTCGAAGAAGCCGAGTTGCCGGGTCAGCACGGCGGGCAGGTAGATCACCTTCTCCATCCCGCCCACCATGATGGTGATCTGCGGTCGGCCGTCGGCCGTCGGAATGGCGCGGGAGTCCCGGCATCCGGTGGCCGCCAACAGTGCCGCGATCACGACGGCGACGAGCGCGAGTTGCTTGCGATGCCTCATGGTCAGATCCCGTGGTTCGAGGTCGCCTGCGATGGCCGCCATTTCAGCAACCGGTTCTCCGCCATGCCGATCCCCCACTCGGCGATCAGCGCGGCCACGGTGACGATGATCATGCCCGCGTAGATGCCCGCCGAGTCGAAGGTGCCCTGCGCGTTGCTGATCAGCAGACCCAGGCCCTTGCTCGCGCCCGCGTACTCGCCCACCACCGCGCCGATCAGCGCGAAACCGAAGGCGGTGTGCAGGCTGGAGAGGATCCAAGTGGTCGCGCTCGGCAGCACGATCGACACCAGCACTTGCCTGCGGCTCGCGCCCAGGATACGGGCGTTGTCGATCACATTGCCGTCCACTTCCCGCGCACCGGTGAACGCGTTGAAGAACACCGCGAAGAACACCAGCACCACCACGGTCGCGACCTTCGAACTCAGGCCGAGACCGAACCAGATGATGAACAGCGACGCCAGCACGATGCGCGGAACCGCGTTGAGCGCCTTGATGAACGGCGCGAGCACCTCGGCCCAGTACCGGCTGCGGCCGAGCAGCACGCCCAGCACGACGCCGGCCACCGTGCCGATCACGAAACCGAGCACGGCCTCCTGCACGGTGGTGTAGATCTGCAGCCAGATCGAGCCGAATTGCGTCCCCTCGGTGAACCATTCGACCAACCGTGCCCAGATCAGCGACGGCTTCGAGTAGAAGAACGGATCGATCCACACCGTGGCGGTGAGCTCCCACGCACCCAGCCACAGCGCTACCAGCGCGACGCGTAGGCCCCAAGTCCGGATCCGGGCGCGCCGCGCGGCGGTACGCACCCGGGCCAGGATCTGTGCCTCGGTCTCGTTCTCCACCGCGGGCTCGTCGACGGCGTCCTGCACCAGCACGTCATGCGACACGGGAGGCTCCCTTCGCCCGAGCGGCCTCGACCTGATCGCGCAGCGTCTCCCAGATCTCCTTGTAGATGTCGCGGAACTCGGCGGTCAGCCGCACGTCCTCGACACTGCGCGGCCGTGTCAGGCCCACCGTGAAGTCTCCGCAGACGGTGGCCGGGCTCGCGGTCATCACGACCACCCGGTCGGCGAGCACGATCGCCTCCTCCAGATCGTGGGTGACGAAGACGACCGCCGCGTTGGTGCCCGCCCAGACGCGCAGCAGCTCGTCCTGCATGAGCTGCCGGGTCTGCACGTCCAGCGCGCTGAACGGCTCATCCATCAGCAGGATCTCCGGCTCGTTGACCAGTGTCTGTGCCAGCGCCACGCGCTTGCGCATGCCGCCGGACAACTGGTGCGGGTAGTAGCTCTCGAACCCGGCCAGACCGACCTTGCGCACCCATCCGGACGCCTTCGCCCGCGCCTCGGCCTTCGACGCGCCGCGCAGGCGCGGGCCGAGCGCGACGTTGTCCAGCACGCTCTTCCACGGCAGCACCGCGTCCTGCTGGAACATGTAGCCGATGCCTTCGGGGATGCCGTCGACGTCCTTGCCGCGCACCAGCGTTCGCCCGGCCGAGGCCGGTTCCAGCCCGGATACCAGCGACAACGTGGTGGACTTACCGCATCCGGTGGGGCCGACGACGGCGACGAATTCGCCGGGGCGCACCGTGAGGTTCAGATTGCGCATGGCGGTGTGGATGCCACCGCCGGTGCCGGGGAAACGCTTGGTCGCGTTCCGCAGCTCGATGAGGGATTGCGTCATTGCTTCCTACTTCTGCGAGATCGGGTAGGGCGAACGTACGTGGCCCCGGTCACACGCCGGAGCTTGTGCGCACAACCGCCACAAACGCGGGATATGCGGGTTTTGCGCATTCTGCTCATGCGCGGCGCGCGGTGGTCTGCGCCTATGCTGCGGCCATGGCCACTGAGGGCGCGCGGGCCGTGCGGTTGCGGACCCAGGTTCTGCTGTCGCAGATCCTGGTCGTCGCGCTGACGCTCGGTGTCGCGTTCGCGGTGTTCGGCTATCTCAGTGATCAGCGGCTGCGCGACGCCTACGGTCAGCGCGCGCTTGCCGTCGCGCGCACCGTCGCCGCCGACCCGGTGGTGCGCGCCGAGGTGGCCAGGTACGCGCCGGGCGCGGTCGATCCGGGCGTGCGCCAGGAGCTGGCCACCGGCCCGCTGGAGCGGCTCGCGGTGGACGCGACCCAGCGCAACAACGCCCTGTTCGTGGTGATCACCGATGACGCGGGCATCCGCCTGGCGCATCCGGACGCCGCACGGCTCGCCGAGCACGTCAGCACCGATCCATCCGAGGCGCTCGCGGGCCGCGAGTCGATCACCGAGGAACGCGGCACGCTCGGCGACTCGGTGCGCGCGAAGGTCCCCGTCACGGCGCCCGGCTCCGATCGTGTGGTCGGCGCGGTCAGCGTCGGCATCGCCACCGACGCGGTGCACGAGCAACTGCTCGGCGACCTGCGCACAGCGGGCGGCCTGGTCGCGGTGGCGCTCGCGGTCGGCATCGCCGGATCGATCCTGCTCGCCCGCCGCTGGCGCGGGCTGACGCTCGGGCTGGAACCCGACGAGCTGGCCGAACTGGTCCGGGGGCAGGCCGCGGTGCTGCACGGCATCGGCGGCGGCGTGCTCGCCGTCGACGCGTCGTGGCGCACGACCTTCGTCAGCGACGAGGCGCGCAGGCTGCTCGGCATCGCGCCGGACATCGGGCGCCCGGTCGACGAGATCGGGCTCACCCCGCGAGTGCTGGAGGTGTTCCGCGACCTCGATCGGCAACCCGCCTCGGCGACGGTCGGTGCGAACGTCGTCATCGTCTCGGCGCGGCGAGTCAGCCGGGACGGCCGTGATCTCGGCGCGGTGCTCACCGTGCGCGACCGCACCGACGTGGAATCGCTGACCAGGCAGCTGGACGCGGTGCAGTCGATGAGCACGGTGCTGCGCGCGCAGCGCCACGAGTTCTCCAACAAGATGCACCTGGTCAGCGGGCTGCTGCACAGCGGGCATGTCGAGGAGGCCGCGCGGTCGGTCGACGAGCTGATCGGGGCGGGTCCGCTCGGTCCGGCGACGCCGGGCATCGATGCCATCCACGACACGTATCTACAGGCATTCCTGGCCGCCAAGGCCGCGCACGCCAGGGAGAACGGGGTGGAACTCGTGCTCGGGCCCAACACCTGGGTCGAGGGCGATCTCGCCGATCCGGTGGACGTGACCACCGTGCTCGGCAATCTGCTGGACAACGCCATGGAGGCCGTGCGCGCTCGGGAGCGGCCGGTGCGGCAGGTGGAAGTGGAACTGGTGCAAGAGGATTCGACGCTGCACATCACCGTCGCCGACAGCGGCGACGGTGTCGCGCCCGACCTGGTGGACACGCTGTTCACCGAAGGGATCTCGACCCGCGACGACCTCGGCGTCCCCGGTGGGCGCGGGGTGGGCCTCGCCCTGATCCGCCAGATCGTCCGCGCCCACGGCGGCGAGGTGCGCCTGTCGAGTCCCGGCGGCGGCGAGCCGCCACTGACCGGCGCGGAGTTCATCGCACGCATCCCCGGGGTGCTCGCGCAGAGCGAGGTGTCATGGCCCCGCCGTCCCTGACCGTCCTGATCGTCGACGACGACTTCCGGGTGGCGAATCTGCACGCCGGGATCGTGCAGGCAATCCCGGGTTTCACGGTGGCGGGCACCGCCAATACCCTCGCCGCCGCGCGGCAACTCGTCGCGGCGCGGCCGATCGACCTGGCGCTGGTGGACGTCTACCTGCCCGACGGATCCGGTATCGATTTCGTCCGCGAGCTGCGCTGCGACGCCATGGTGCTCACCGCGTCGACCGAGAGCGAGTCGGTGCGCGCCGCCGTCGCGGCGGGTGCGGTGTCCTACCTCGTCAAGCCCTTCCCGCATACCGAACTCGCCGCCCGGCTCGCCGCCTACGCCCGCTACCGGCGCATTCTCGCCGTGCCACAGGTCGACAACGCCCGGGTCGCCGCGGCGCTGCACGCGCTGCGTCCTTCGGTCACCGCGAGCCCGGCGGCGACCGTGGTCTCCCCCACCAAAGACGCTGTCCTGCAAGCAATTCTCGATGCGGGCACGCCCCTGTCCGCAGGAGAGGTAGCGAGCGCCATCGGCATCTCCAGGGCCACCGCCCAGCGCTATCTCGCCGCACTCGTCGCCGGCGGCGCGGTGCGCATGAGCCTGCGCTACGGCAGCACCGGGCGGCCCGAACAGGAGTACTCCGCCGCGCCGCCGCATTGAGCCCCGCGCTGGGCGGGAAGAACCGGCCCGCGCGCGGCCGGTCCGGCGGGTCGTCCCGAACCTCGCGCAGTGTCCACCGGCCACCATCGCCGCACGCGCCAGAACGTCGCAGGTCGACAGCCGGACCATCGGCGGCCGACATCCGCTCGACCGGCGCACGACGCGGCACCTACACGGCCGGGCCGATGCGTCTCCGTCTGCCGGACATACGATCCGATCGTCACCGGACCACCGGTTGCGGCAGCACAAGAGCGAACGGTCCGATCCACTTCGGTGGCGCGCCGCTCGAGGTGGCGCTCCTCGGCCGACCAGCGCCTACGTGGTGAAGCCTGATGCGGTCTTCAGCGGCGGTAGCGTCGGGTTATGAGCATCATCGAGGTCGCCGTTGTCGGCTACGGCCTGGCCGGATCGGTTTTTCACGCTCCGCTGATCGCCGCGCAACCGCGGATGCGGGTCGCTGCCGTGGTGACCTCCTCGGAGGAGCGTGCCGAGCGGGCGCGCGCCGAACATCCCGGTGTGCGTGTGGTGCCGCACGCCGAGGAGTTGTTCGCCACGCCGGACGGCATCGATCTGGCTGTGATCGCGACACCGAACCACACGCACGCGCCGCTGGCCGGGCAGGCGCTGGAGGCCGGGCTGCCCGTCGTGGTCGACAAACCGTTCGCGGTCGCGGTGGACGACGCCGAAGATCTGGTCCGGCGCGCGGAGCGGTCCGGCCTCGCGTTGTCGGTCTTCCAGAACCGGCGCTGGGACGGCGACTTCCGGACGGTGCGTGAACTCGTCGAGACCGGAAGACTGGGCCGGGTGCGGCGTTTCGAGTCCCGGTTCGAACGGTGGCGTCCGGTGCCGAAGGGCGGCTGGCGGGAGGTCGGCACGGACGAGGAGGGCGCGGGCATCCTGCTCGACCTCGGCAGCCACTTGGTGGACCAAGCCGTGACCCTGTTCGGCCCGGTGGCTTCGGTGTACTGCGAGCTGGACCGGCGGCGGGAAGGGATCACCACCGACGACGACGCGTTCGTCGCGCTCACCCACACCGGCGGTGTCCGCTCCCACCTCTGGATGAGCGCCGTCGCCGCGCAACTCGGCCCGCGTTTCCGGGTGCTCGGATCGGAAGCCGGGTATGTGACCTACGGGCTGGACCCGCAGGAGGAAGCACTCCGATCCGGTCGCCGCCCGGGAAACGATTCCCCTTGGGGCACAGTCGATGCCGAGCACTGGGGCGTGCTCGGCGCGGAACCGGACTTCGCCCCCGTGCCGACCGCACCCGGCGCATACCCCGATTTCTACTCCGCCATGGCCGCCGCGCTGCTCGACGGCGCTCCGGTGCCCGTCGACCCGCGCGACGCCGTCACCACCCTGCGCCTGCTGACGAAAGCACGCGAGTCGGCGGCGCTGGGTGTGACCGTCACCGCTTGATCGGGGCTGGCCACCTTCGCCGCGACTCGATAACGTCGGTCCCCGGGATCGGCCGGTCCGGGCCGCCCTGTGAGAGGAGACCCGAATGGGTACAACGGTTTTCGCCGTGCTGCTGCCGTTGGCGCTGGCCTTGGTGATGTTCGGGCTCGGATTGACCTTGACGACCGACGATTTCGCGCGCGTGCTGCGGTATCCGAAAGCGGCGGTGATCGCGCTGGCGTGCCAGATGGTCCTGCTGCCCGCGGTGTGCCTCGGCCTGATCCGCCTGTTCGGACTGGAAGGCGCGCTCGCGGCGGGCATGCTGCTGCTCGCGGCGTCGCCGGGCGGAGCGTCGGCCAACCTGTTCAGTCACGTCGCCGGGGGGAACGTGGCGCTGAACATCACACTCACCGCGATCAATTCGGTGCTCGCGGTATTCACCCTGCCCGTGGTAGTGGCGCTGTCCTACGCCTTGTTCCTGGACGGCGAGGGTTCGGTCGGACTGCGGCCGGACAAATTCGCGCAGGTCTTCGCCATCGTGCTGGTGCCGGTCGCGATCGGCATGGTGGTGCACCGGCGGTTCCCGGAGTGGTCGCGGCGGATGCGCGGTGCGGTCAAGATCCTGTCCGTCGTGGTCCTCGCGCTGGTGATCGCGGCCGGAGTGGGCTCGAACCTGGACATCCTGACCGAGCACATCGGAGAGCTGTCCGCGATCTGCCTGACCTTCGCCGTGATCAGTCTGGCCGTGGGCTATTTCCTGCCCCGGCTGTTGCGGGTGGAAGCCGATCAGGCGATCGCCTCGGCCATGGAGATCGGCGTGCACAACGCGGCGCTCGCGATCGCCGTCGCCGCTTCGGTATTGGACAACGACACCATGGCCGTTCCGGGCGCGGTGTACGGGGTTCTGATGAACATCCCGGCGGCGATCGCCGCGTATCTGCTGGCCAGGCGGGCGCGACGAGAGCAGCCCGCGCCCGCGCCGAGCATGGCGGGTTAGCCCGGGCAGTTCGCCGCGCGGACATGGGCGGTCCCGGTGGGTAGCCTCTCGGAGGGTCGACGCCACGAAGGGAGCCAGCTGCGCGATGCAACCGCTCGGCACGAACGATCCGGCCCGGATCGGGGACTATCGCCTGCTCGGCGTCCTCGGTGCGGGTGGTATGGGCCGGGTCTACCTCGGCCGGAACCCAGGAGGGCGCACCGTCGCGGTCAAAGTCATCCGCCCGGACATGATCGACGCCGAATTCCGGCAGCGCTTCCGGCGCGAGGTGGCCGCCGCGCGCCGGGTCGGCGGACAGTTCACCGCGCCGGTGCTCGACGCGGACGTCGACGCCGATCCCCCGTGGCTGGCCACCGGTTACGTGGCGGGATTCTCGCTGGCCGACGCGGTCGACCGGTACGGACCGTTCACCGAGAACGCGCTGCTCGTGCTGGCGCACGGGCTGATCGAGGCAGTGACCGCCGTCCACCGGGCCGGTGTGGTGCACCGCGACCTCAAACCGTCCAACGTTCTGCTGGCCCTCGACGGTCCCAAGGTGATCGATTTCGGCATCGCCCGCGCCGTCGACGACAGCAAGCTCACCACGACCGGAAAAGTCATCGGCTCACCGGGATTCATGTGCCCGGAGCAGGTGACCGGCGATCCGGTCGGCCCACCCGCGGACGTCTTCGCGCTGGGCGGCGTCCTGGTGTTCGCGGCGACCGGCCACGGACCGTTCGGCGTCGGCGAGACGGTGCAGATGCTGTGGCGGGTGGTGTACGAGCAGCCGCAGCTGGATGACGTGCCGGAGCGGCTGCGCCCGCTGGTGGCCGCCTGCCTGATCAAGGACGCCGCGGCTCGCCCGACTCCGGACGAGCTGTTCGCCCAGCTCACCGCACTGGGCATCCCCGACCGCGGCGGCTGGCTGCCCGCGCCGGTGCTCGAGGAGGTCGGCCGACGCGCGGTCGAGCTATTGGACCTGGACTCCGGCGCATTCGACCGCAGCCAGTTCTCCGCGCCCGCGGATAGGGCGCGTACGGCCGACACCGTGGTCCGCCCCGCGCCACCTACCTATCCGCGGTACGCGCAGGGCGATCCCGGACGGTCGGCACACAGACCGACGCACTATCCCGGCTCGCCGCAGGCGGCCGCCACGTCCATGGGGCAACGGATTCAACCACCCGCGCAATACGATTCGCCCGGTGGTCCGGTCACCACCCCGGCACCTCGCGCACACAGTCCGAACCGCGTCCTGCTGGTCGCGGGAGCCCTCGTCGTCGGCATCGCGGTCGCCGTGGCGGCGTTCGTGGTCGGCGCGCAACTACGGCGCGATACCGCGAACTCGATCGCGCAGACCGCGACGCCGACCGACAGTGATTCTCCGACGTCCACCACCCGAGGCGGCGGCGACGCTCCGACGGCTACCGCCACGCAAGCCGGTGACGGGACGCCGACCAGCGCAGGCCCGTCGGGCACGAGCGTTCCGAACGCACTTGTCGGCGAATGGCAGGGTGTCGCGCGGGACATTCTGGGCAGCTACGACATCGTCGTGCGGATCAATCCTGGGAACGTCGGCGAGCAGGTCGGAGAATCGACCAATACCGGCAGATTCGCGCATCTGCAATGCGGCCGGTCCGAAACGCTCACGTCCGCCACGGCCAACGGTGTGGTGCTGACCGCCAGACTCACCAAGGATCCCGGCGGCTGCAACGATGACGGCGCGACGTCCCGGTTGGAGTTGCGACCTGACGGGACGCTCTCGTACCGAACCCAGGGTGTGGCAGGGGATATGACCGGCACCCTCGATCGCACCGGCTGAACGGCGCGGGCGACTGATTCAGGGGCGACGAGCGGCGCACCGGCCCTCCACGAGAGGACGCGGCGAGGCGAGCCGCACGCGTTCGGCTCCGACGTCCCAGCGTCGAACCCATGCCCCGAGCGCTGTCGTCCGCGGGCGGTTAAGGTGCGGCGGTGGAAAGAGCGGAATTCTTCGAGCGCGGCGCTTCCATCGCCGATCGTCTGACGACGACGCAAGCGCAGCCGCCGTGGTGGCTGGTGGTGGCGGCCGCGGTGGCGGCGCTCGTGCTGGTGGGTTACACCCCGATCTGGCGGTTGACCCGCAATATCGTCACCATCGCGCACGAAGGCGGGCACGCCCTGGTCGCCCTGCTGACCGGCCGCAAGCTCAACAGCATCCGACTGCATTCCGACACTTCGGGGCTCACCGTGTCGAGCGGGAAACCCTACGGCCTCGGGATGATCCTCACCACCATGGCCGGTTACCCCGCACCGCCGCTGCTCGGTCTCGGATTCGCCGCGCTGCTGGGCGCGAGCCGGATCACGCTGATGCTCTGGACCGCCATCGTTCTGCTCGCCGCGCTGCTGATCAAGATCAGGAACGTCTACGGCGCCATCACCGTGCTCGGCCTCGGCGCGGTGGTCTTCGTGGTCTCCTGGTTCGGCACCGACACGCTGCAAGCGGGGTTCGCCTACCTGGGGGCCTGGTTCCTGCTGTTCGCCGGGGCACGGCCGGTGCTGGAGCTGCAACGAAGCCGCTCCCGGCAGCAACGTGCCCGCTATCACGAGGTCGACTCCGACGCCGATCAACTCGCCAGGCTCACCCGGCTGCCCGGCCTGCTGTGGGTTTTCGTGTTCGGCGCGATCGCCGTGGGTGCGTTGTCGCTCGGCGCGTGGCTGCTCGTCTCCGCCATCGCCGAAGTCTGCCTGCCGGGCGCGCCCTCCGGGTCCTGCTTCGCCGCTCACTGATCGCGGCGCTGCGCGGTCCGGTCGGCTCGGTTAGGCTTCGAACTCGCCCTGTGCCAACGCCTTACCTACGGCGATGGCGCATCGCCGATGCGCACCCGCTTCGGCCGTCCGACGCAAGTTCGCGATTCACGACCTCCGGAGCCAGCATGGCGAGCCTCCTCGCGCGCACACCGATCAGCACTGCGCGACAACGATTTCCGATACTGGCCATGGCCGTCACCGCGCTGCTCGCCACGATTGCGTTCCATCCGGCCACAGGCCTCGCCGCGACGGCCGACACCGCCTGCGGCACACCGTTGACACCAGAGGAGACAGCCGCGATCGCGCGGCTGTCCGATACCGAGGCACCGGCTGGTTCCTCGTTGTGGCAGCTGGAGCAGGCCATCGACCGCCACCGGCAGATCACCGAAATCCTGGTCCGCCACCGCGACCTGCGCGGTGTGTTCGCCTTGGGGCTCGACGCGGTCGAGCAGGCCGCCGTCCTGCCGCTCCAGCGCGATCCCGCGTCGTTCGACGACCCCGAATGGGCGCACCGGATCAGTCTCGAGCTGCTGTCGCGTTTCCTGCGCGCGTTGCACGCGGAATTCACCGGCGCACCCGCCGAACCGCACTGGGCGCACTACTTCGAGTTGACCCGTCGCTGCGAGTTGCCCCCGGCCCGAGTGGCGATGGCCGGTTACGACGCGCATCTGACCGTCGACCTGTCCTATTCCGTCGCGGCGGTCGGCGGCACCGCCGCCAACGCGCGCGACTATTTCCGCATCGTCGACTCGATCGCCCAGCAGGGCGCGCTGATCGTCGACGAGACCAAGGCGTTCTACGGCGGTGACCTGGGACCGCTGTGGCGCTTCTACTTCGTCGGGGAGGGCTTGGACGCGGTGCTCGGCCGAGGCGTGGCGACCGGTCCGTTGCTCCGGCTGGCCGACGCGGGCGCCAACGTCGTCATCTTCGCGAACGGGATCGCCTTGCAGGACCCGGCGGCGGCACCCGCCGTCACCGCCGAGATCGACGCTTTGTGGCGCGGGCTCGATCTCGGTTTCGATCTCCTGTCCGGCCTCGGCGGCCTCTGACTACCTCTTCAGCGCCGCCACGGCGTCCCGGATCACGTCCTCGGGCGGTCGTGTCGCGTCGAGGGTGTCGCCGCGTTCGTCGGCCGCGAGCCGCTCCAGCGTGGCCAGCTGGGAATCCAGCAGGCTCGGTGGCATGAAGTGCCCACCGCGGCCCGCCATACGGCGCTCGAGTTCCTGCCGTGGCACGTCCAGATGCAGGAAGAACGCGTGGGGGGCCGAGACGCGAAGCCGGTCGCGATAGATCCGTTTCAGCGCGGAACACGTGACGACTGCTCCCTTCCCTGATCGCCCGGCCATCCAGGCGGCCAAGGCATCGAGCCAGGGTGCGCGGTCGGCATCGTCCAGCGGCGTCCCCGCCGCCATTTTCGCGACGTTCGCGAGCGGGTGGAAGTCGTCGCCGTCGGCGTACTCGACCCCCAATACGTCGGCCAAGCGGGTACCGACCGTTGTCTTTCCCGAACCCGACACCCCCATCACGACAATCATCGGCACATCGCGCACTCGAACCTTCTTCCCTGATGGTGACGGATCTTCGTGCGGCATTGTCATCCGCAACAACGTAGCGGCTGATTGCTTCGTCGGCCCGTGCAGTGACGATTCGCGCCGCCGCCGATACATTTCAAGGACCGAGACTGTGCGATGTCACGACCTTCTGTGAATTCGAATTCGACTTCGTATCACGCTATTTCGTGAAACGCGCGGACGACTGGATGGGAAGTACCGAATGTTTGCGACGACGCAAGGCACCGGCCTGGTCCGACATCCGAACCGCGACCGCGCGCTCGACCCACACATGGTCGGCGGCGGAGGCGGTCGCTGAGGGACCGGCATGCCACCCACACGCGGCACCGCCGAGCCCGTCCCGGCCACCGAACACATCGTGCGACACCTGCTCGGCATCATTCCCCGCCGGCACGTCGAACAGGGGAATCTGCTGCGGGAGGAGATCCGCGCCACCGTCGCCCACTGCCTCGACCTGGCCACTTCCCTCGCCCCCGCACAACCGGCCCGCACGGTCGGCATCTTCGCGGCCGCCACCCGGTGGGCGGGCGTCGGGGTGCGCATGGACACCGTCCAGCATCTGGTCCACGAAGGTTTCCGCCTGTATCTCGACGAGTACCTGCGTGATTCGAACACGCCGCGGCACAACGACATACGCAGGCTCTTCGACGCCCTCCACGCGGTCACCACGACCGTCTCGCTCGCCTACCTGTCCGTCGCCCCCGCCGACGAGCAGACCGCTCCGCACGCCGTCGCCGCCGCACTGCTGCGCGGGCACCACCCTGCGAAGGTCTACCGGGAGTACGGCATTCCGGTCGCCGACCGCTACACCGTGCTCGCCGTGGCGGTCGACCGGCCCACCGAGGAGAATCCGGGCCGCCCCGCGGAAGGGCACAGCATCCGGCAACGCATGCAACTCTGCCTCGCGGTGCACTGCGGCAGGCACGTGCCCAGCCTGCTCAGCGCGATCGGCGGAACGATCCTGGTACCGGCGGCGCCGGTCGCCGCGGACCGCCTCACCGACTTGGTCGCCGCGCTGGCCGCGGTGGTGCCCGCGCCGCTCACCGCCGCCGCCATCGCCGCCGAGGCCGAGCAGATTCCCGGCGCCGCCGACCAGGCGCACGAACTGCTCGACATGGTTCGTCGCCTGCAGAGCCCACCCGGCCTGTACCGCTTCGAGGATCTGGCCCTCGAATACCAACTCACCCGGCCGGGCCCGGGACGCGACCGGCTGGCCGCCCTGCTCGATCCGCTGGAGGGGCATCCGGAGTTGGTCGAAACCCTGCGCGAACACATCCGCAACGACTTCAACCGCAGGCGCACCTCCCGGACGATGTATCTGCACCCGAATACCGTCGACCATCGGCTCAAGCGCATCGGCCGCCTCACCGGCTTGGACACCGCCGTTCCGCACGCGCTCTACCGATTGCGCGCCGCGCTCATCGCACGGACCTACACGCAACCGCCGGGGCCCGAACGGTCCGCGCGATGATCTCTCAGCGACCGCATCACCGGGCCGACCGCGCCGCGAACGCCCCGATTCGGATTCCGGCCGACCGACTAGGGTCATCGACATGGAACTACGCATCTTCACCGAGCCGCAGCAGGGTGCGAGCTACGACACCTTGCTCACCGTCGCCAAGGCCACCGAGGACCTGGGCTTCGACGCGTTCTTCCGCTCCGACCACTACCTGAGCATGGGCGGCGCCGACGGGCTGCCCGGCCCCACCGACGCCTGGATCACGCTTGCCGGTCTGGCCAGGGAGACCAAGCGGATCCGGCTGGGCACACTGGTCACCGCCGCCACCTTCCGGCTGCCTGGCCCGCTGGCGATCCAAGTGGCGCAGGTGGACCAAATGTCCGGCGGCCGAGTCGAATTCGGTTTGGGCAGCGGCTGGTTCGCCGAGGAGCACGCCGCGTACGGCATCCCGTTCCCCGCCGACAAGTTCGCCCGGCTGGAAGAACAGCTGGCCATCATCACCGGGCTCTGGGCGACCAAACCCGGCGACACCTTCAGCTATGACGGAAAGCACTTCCAGCTCACCGACTCCCCCGCCCTGCCCAAGCCGGTGCAGGACCCGATCCCGGTGGTGATCGGCGGGCAAGGCGCCACCCGCACCCCGCGGCTGGCCGCGCAATACGCCTCCGAGTTCAACATGCCGTTCTCCTCCATCGAGGACAGCACGCGGCAGTTCGACCGGGTGCGCGCCGCCGCCGAGGCATACGGCCGCGCCGCCGACGACCTGGTCTACTCCAACGCGCTGGTGGCCTGCGTGGGCGCGAACGACGCCGACGTGGCGCGCCGGGCCGAGGCGATCGGCCGCGAGGTGGACGAGCTGAAGACCAACGGCTTGGCCGGCTCACCCGCCGAGGTGGTGGACAAAATCGGCCGGTACGCCGAGATCGGCACCAGCCGCATCTACTTGCAGGTACTGGACCTGAGCGATCTCGAGCACCTCGAGCTGATCTCCGCGCAGGTGCAGTCGCAGTTGTCGTAGCGCTCAGTCCAGCGGACGGTTGGTCGGCACCACGACGAAGCTCGGCGCCGACGGGTCGAGCTTCAGGTGTTGCGGCTTCAGCTCGGTGTTGTTGAGCATCGGCCGGAAGGCCAGCGCCTTCGGCGAGTTACCCGCGAAGACGTCGATCCGCAGCCGGTGGCCGGGTTGCAGCACCGCTTGGGTGGGAATCACCGCGATGTCCAGCGCCACCGGCTCACCGGGCACGACCGGCCGCACGCTGTCCAAGGTGATCGGATTGAACGGTTCGGTCAGGTCGCCGGTCGGTGTGCGGCTGCTCTTCTGCTCGTCGACGGCGCGCAGCGATGCGGTCAGCTGCCCGGTGGACAGCACCTTCGAGCTCCCGTCGGGCGCGACGTCGTTCATGGTGACGCTCCAGTAGCCGTCGGTGGCGTCGTGCACCGCGTTCAGATGCACGTTCACCGGCCCCGAGATGACGGTGGGCTCGGTCGTCGGCGCGCTGGTGAAGGTCAGCGCGTTGCGCTCGGCGATGCGTGAGTCCTTCGCGCACACGTCCAGCACCGCCGCCATCCCGGCCGAGCCCTGCGCGGTATCGCGGGAACACGCCGAGGCGACGCCCGGCGCCACCGTCAGCGTCTGCCGTTCGCCGGGAGCGGTCATCGTCAACGATCCGTCGTACACGGCCTTTCCGGCGGTGCCGCTCGGCTCGGCCGACAGATACACGCGGCGGTGGTTCAGATCTTTCTGCGGGAACTGGCCGAGGGAGATCCAGCCGCCGCCTTGTTCCCACACGGTGATCGGCCCGAAATCGCCCAAGCCGTGGTCGGTGTCCTTCAACCACTTGTCGAACCAGATGCGCTGCAACACGTCCAGCCGCGGCGGCGCCCCCGGAATACCGGTTCCCGCACCGGGATTCGCGTGATAGGTGTCGCCGACGACCAATTGTTTCTGTCCCGCGGGCAGCGGAATCGCGTTGTACAGCTTCGTCGCGCTGTTGGCGAAGATGTCGTGCCAGCCGCCGTAGACGAAGGTGGGCACCGTGATGCGCTCGGGATGACCCTCGATGCCGCGCCGGAAATAACTGTTCTCGTCCAGCGCG
The DNA here is from genome assembly GCF_047200615.1 of Nocardia sichangensis. NCBI lineage: Bacteria > Bacillati > Actinomycetota > Actinomycetes > Mycobacteriales > Nocardiaceae > Nocardia > Nocardia sichangensis. Next base: position 126,013 of record NZ_JBJZOK010000010.1, on the reverse strand, counting down.
TCGGCCAGCGCGGGCGGCACGTGATCGAGCGACGGTGTTAGCAGCGCCTGGGCCAGCAGGTCCACGTTGCTGGCCGGATCGGACATCCGTTCCTGCAGCCACCCCCAGTCGAAGGTGCCCTTCAACATCGACTGCACGTCGGGAATCAGCTTCAGCTGGTTGACCGTGCTGAGCCACATCGGAAGGAACGTCGTCCCCACGCCGCCGCCCGGCGCGACGACGTCGCGCATGAGGTCGCTGCCCGGCTCCACCGGGAAGATCGCCCGCAACGGCGCGGGGGCGTTCTCGGCGGCGCGCAGCTGGTTGATTCCCGAATAGGAGCCGCCGCTCATCCCGACCCGGCCGTTCGACCAAGGCTGGGCCGCCGCCCACTCGATCACCTCGCGGGTGTCGAGCTGTTCCCGCTCGCCGAGGGTGTCCCATGCTCCCTGGGAGAAACCGGTACCTCGCACGTCGGCGACGACCTGCGTGTATCCGGCGCGGATCAGATCGCGATCCAGACCGAGCACCGTCTGCACGGTGCCGCCGTCGACCGCGTGCAGCAGATCGCCGAAACCACTGACCGGCGTGCGTGACAGATTCACGCGATTGACCAGCCGCACGGTCAACGGCTGCAACCCGGGCACCGCGAGCGCCGTGTCGATCAGGTTGGTCATGAGCTTGGTGTACGGCGTGAGATTGACGATGGTCGGCAGCGGCTGCCGCTCTACCTCGCCGCCCTCCTTCACCGGCCGGTAGACGTTGGCCTTCAACACGACACCGTCGCTCATCCGGATCGGCACATCCCAGTCGATGTGCACGTCGGCATACGGTTGGGGACCGTCGTGCAACGCCGTCCACCGCACACTGTGGGCATCGACCGACGGCTCCGCGGCCGCGGGCACCGACACGAATCCCGCGGTCGCCGTTACCGCGACCATGGCCATCGTCCGGATCGCCCTGATCGTCGTTCGTCTCACGCCACGCCCCGCTGCCATCTCGCTCCCTCGACCGGTGTGCGGACCGACTATCGATCGCCCGATTGGGCGACAACGTAGCAATCTTCCGGCGAATAACGCGGGAGGTGCGGTCGGGCCGGTTTGTCGCGAGCGAACAGACGGTGAATGCCGCGTCGCCACCGACGATGCGGCTTAGGGTGGGACACATGACGCCGCTGCAGCGCTACATCGCGGAGGAGATCGCGGCCGATCACGCCGACGGGCTGCTCACCCGGCGAGAGGCGGTGCGCAGGCTGGGGCTGCTCGGGCTCGGCGCCACGGCCGCCGCCACCCTGCTGGCCGCCTGCGCGAACTCCGACACCGGTATCACCGATTACTCGCCCTCGCCCACGTCGCCCCCGACGCCACCGGGATCCGCCACCGCGCTTCCGACGAGCGCCGTCACCTTCGCCGGTCCCCGCGGGACGCTGCAAGCCGCGTGGGCGGCGGCGCCGCAACCACGGGGCGGTGTGCTGGTGGTCCACGAGAACAAAGGTCTCACCGACCACATCCGTTCGGTGACAGGGCGTTTCGCGGGGGCCGGATATTCCGCGCTCGCGGTCGACCTGCTGTCCGCACGAGGCGGAACCGCGACGTTCGCCGATCCCGCCGAGGCGACCGCCGAGCTGAGCCGGATCCCGCAGGACCAGCTCGTCGCCGACTTGCGCGCCGGACTGGACGAACTGCAGCGGCGGGTCGAGGAAAAGAAGCTCGGCGCCACCGGTTTCTGCTTCGGCGGCGGCCTGACCTGGTTGCTGCTGGCCTCGGGCCCGTCTCAGTTGGCCGCGGCGACACCGTTCTACGGGCCGTTCCCGGACAACGGCGATCTGACCGCGTCGAAAGCCGCGGTGCTCGGCATCTACGCGGCGGCCGACGCCCGCGTGAACGCCTCCCGGGCCGCCGCGGAAGCGGCACTGGCCCGTTCGGGCAACCCGCATCAGATCTTCACCGCCCCCGATGCCGACCACGCCTTCTTCAACGACACCGGTCAGCGGTACAACGCGACGGCCGCCACCGAGGCTTGGCGGCGCGTGTTGGACTGGTACGGAACGTATCTCGGCTGATGCGAACCGGATCGGGCCGTTCTCTCGGCGTCCGGAGCCTCTTCACAGGCCCGGATTCCGACCGGCGGTTCCGCTGGTCAGCCCGGCACGCGCACGCTTGCGACAGGAGGCTTGTGGCACCGAGACGGTGCCATACCCGCACGACCATCGCCGCACTCCTGCTCGGCGCGGCGCTGACTGCCTGCGGAAACGACAGCTCGACCGCACCGAGGAGCACGCCTCCGGCGACGCGCACCGCCGCGCCGAGCAATCCCGCCGGACGACCCGACCTCGACGCCGCCGAGGAAATCGCCGGTAACCTCGACGTGCCGTGGGGGCTGGCCTTCCTGCCCGACGGCGCGGCGCTGGTCGCCGAGCGGGACTCCGGACGGATCCTGCGTATCGGTACCGGCAGTGCGCCGCAACAGGTGTATCAGGTGCCCGGCGTGACCGCCCGGGGCGAAGGCGGACTGCTGGGGCTCGCCGTCGCGCCGGACTACGCCGAAAGTCATTATGTCTATGCCTATTTCACCGCCGATACGGACAACCGGATCGTCCGGTTCCGGCTCGACGGCCCACCGGAGGTGCTGGTGGCCGGGATCGCGAAGGCCGGGAATCACAACGGCGGGCGAATCGCGTTCGGGCCGGACGGCATGCTCTACGCCGGGACCGGCGACGCCGGGCAATCCGGACGATCGCAGGATCCGGCGAATCTCAACGGGAAGATCCTCCGTGTGACGCCCGAAGGCCGCCCGGCTCCGGGCAATCCGTATCCGGGCTCGCCGGTCTACAGTCTCGGCCACCGCAACGTGCAGGGTCTGGCATGGGACCGCGACGGGCGATTGTTCGCGGCGGAATTCGGGCAAGACCGGTTCGACGAGATCAATCTGATCGAGCCCGGCCACAACTACGGCTGGCCCGAGGTCGAGGGGTCGGGTGGCGCCGACCGCGGCTTCACCGATCCGCTGCTGACCTGGACCACCGCGGAAGCCTCACCGTCGGGGATCGCCATCGCCGGGGACACCCTGTACGTCGCCGCGCTGCGCGGCCGTCGGCTGTGGACCGTGCCGCTCGCGGACGGCCGCACCGGTGCACCCCGTGCCGAATTGCGCGACCGGTACGGCCGGTTGCGCACGGTGGCGGTCGCGCCGGACGGAGCGTTGTGGCTCACCACCTCCAACACCGACGGTCGGGGCGAACCGGTCAGCGGTGACGACCGCGCCCTTCGCTTCCCGGCCCGCTGAGCCTCGCCGACGGTCGCGGTGTGACGAGCACCACGGACACTTATGTTGTGCACAACCGAATTGCTCACTACATTATTGCTCATGACCGATCACCTCACCCTCGACGAGCAGCTCTGCTTCCCGCTCTACGCGGCGTCCCGGGCGATGACCGCGGTCTACCGCCCGAAGCTGGAACGGCTCGGGCTCACCTACCCGCAGTACCTGGTGATGCTCGCGCTGTGGGAGCGCGACGAACGCAGCGTCGGCGACGTCTGCCATGCGCTCGACCTGGATTCCGGCACGCTTTCCCCGCTGCTCAAGCGGCTGGAGGCCGGGGGCCTCGTGGAGCGGCGGCGGTCGGCGTCCGACGAACGCCGCGTCGACATCCGGCTCACCGACCGAGGACGCGCCCTGCGCGCCGAGGCGGGCGACATCCCGGCCCAGATGGGCGAGGCCAGCGGCTTGTCCATGGACGACATCGCCGCATTGCGCGACATCCTGCGCCGACTGACCGATTCGCTGAAATCTCAGCTGAACGAAGGAGAATAGACATGCCGATCCTCTACACCGCCGAGGCCCTGGCCAGCGGCGACGGACGCAACGGCCGCGCACGCACCACCGACGGCAAGCTCGACCTGAATCTGTCGGCTCCCAAGGAACTGGGCGGCGACGGCGAGGGCACCAATCCCGAGCAGCTGTTCGCGGCCGGGTACGCGGCCTGCTTCCATTCGGCGCTGCGCCTGGTCGGCAAGCAGGTGAAGGCGAACATCGACGACTCCGCGGTCGGCGCCAAGGTCGGGATCGGGCCGAACGACGCGGGCGGCTTCGGCCTTGCGGTTACCCTGGAGGTATCGCTCCCCCATCTGTCCAGGGAGGACGCGCAAGCGCTCGCTGACAAAGCACACCAGGTCTGCCCGTATTCCAACGCGACCCGCGGCAACATCGACGTCCAGGTCCTCGTAGCCGAGGACTGATCGAGAAGGAGCGGATATGCGTGCCGTAGTCATCGAACGGTTCGGTGAACCGAAGGATGTACTGACCACCGCCGAACGCCCGGTCCCCGAGCCCGGCCCGGGCGAGGTGCGACTCGCGCTGATCCTGTCACCGATCCACAATCACGATCTGGCCATCGTGCGTGGCGTGTACGGCTACCGGCCCGAGTTGCCCGCCATCCCGGGCAGCGAGGCGGTCGCGCGGGTAGACGCGGTGGGTCCCGGCGTCACCGACATGTCGGTCGGACGGCGCGTGACGGTATCCGGTGCGATCAATGTGTGGGCCGACTACTTCGTGGTCCCGGCCCGCCAGGTCATCCCGTTGCCCGACACGGTCTCCGACGAGACCGCGGCCCAACTGCTGGCCATGCCGTTGAGCGCGCTGATGCTCATCGAGGACCTCGGGCTGCGGTCCGGCGAGTGGCTGGCGATCAACGCCGCCAACGGCGCGGTCGGCAGGCTCGTCAACGTCTTCGCCCGGCAGCGCGGTCTGCGCGTGCTGAATCTCGTTCGCGGCCCAGGCTCCGTCGCGGCGCTGCGGGAACTCGGCTACGAGCCGGTGCTCGACACCGAGAGCGCGGGCTGGCGTGACCAGGTGGACGCCGCCACCTCCGGTGCGCCGATCGTCCGGGCCGTCGATCAAGTGGGCGGTCGCGCCGCGGCCGACGAACTGGCATTGCTCGCGCCCGGCGGTCAGCTGATCTCCTTCGGCGCGCTCTCGGGCAAGCCGCTGACGCTCGATCCGGGCAGTCTCATCTTCGGCCAGGCCGTGGTCAAGGGCTTCTGGGGCTCCAAGCGGATCGAGGAGATCGGCGCGGACCAGCGCGGACGGCTGATCAGCGAACTGATCGATCTCGCCGCTCGCGGTGAGCTGCGGCTGGACATCGAAGCCGCCTACCCGCTCGAGGCCGCGGCGGACGCCGCCGTCGCCACCGAGACGCCGGGCCGCGCCGCCAAGATCGCGCTGCGGGGTCAGCCCGCCTGACCGGCGTTCAGCACGGCCATCGCGGCATTGTGCCCGGGAATGCCGCTGACGCCGCCGCCCCGGATGGCGCCCGCACCGCACAGGAACACGTTGCGGTGGCCGGTCGCCACGCCCCACCGGGCGCCGGGGTCGGCCGGGTCGGCGTCCTCGGGGAGGTAGGGGAAGGCCAGGTCCCGGTGGAAGATGTGGCCACCGGGCAGGCCGACCTCACCCTCGAGTTCGATCGGCGTCTTCGCCTCCAGGCAGGGCGCGCCGTTCTCGTCTCTCGCCAAGCAGTCCGCGATCGGTTCGGCGAGCACCGAATCGAGTTGCGCCAAGGTCGCTTTCACGAACTCTTCTTTCGCCGACCCGTGGTCGGCGGCGAAGAGTCTCGCGCGAGCGTGCAGTCCGAACAGGGTGAGCGTATGCGCACCCTGCTCAGCCAGGTCCGGTGCCAGGATCGTCGGATCGGTCAATGTGTGGCAATAGATTTCGGCGGGCGGCGCGGACGGAATGCGGCCGATCGCGGCCTCGCCGTAGGCGCGGTCGAGTTGGGCGTACGACTCGCCGATGTGGAAAGTACCGGCGAATGCTTCCCGTGGCTCGACTTCGGCGTCGCGCAATCGCGGGAGGCGGCGCAGCAGCATATTGATCTTCAACTGCGCACCCTCGGGCTTCGGTGGCAGCGGCTCGCCGAGCAGCCCGGCGAGCGTATACGGCGCGACGTTCGCCAGGACGTGGCGCGCTCCGATCTTTCCTTCTTCGTATCCAACTTCCGCTGTGTCGCCGTCGGTTTCGATGCTCGTCACCGTGCAGTCGGTGACGATCTCCGCGCCCGCTTCCCGCGCGGCCGTGGCCAGTGCGTCGGTGAGCGCGCCCATGCCGCCGATCGGCACGTCCCAGTCGCCGGTGCCGCCGCCGATCACGTGGTACAGGAAGCAGCGATTCTGCCGCAGCGACGGATCGTGCGCATGGGTGAACGTGCCGATCAGCGCATCGGTGAGCACCACGCCGCGCACCGTGTCGTCGGCGAAGGTCGACTCGATCGTCTCACCGAGCGGCCGCTCGAACAGTGCTTCCCAGGTGGCCGCGTCGTCCACGATGTGCCGTAACGCCTCCTTCGACACCAGTGGCATGGTCAGCGTCGGAAAGACCCGCCGGGCCAACTCCCCCATATTCGCGTAGAACCGCTGCCATGCGCGGAATTCCGTATCCGAGCCGGTCAGCCGCGTGAAACTCGCCTCCGTCCTGGCCTGCGCCGACGAGACCAGCAGACCGCCCTCCCGTACCGGCGTGTAGGACGAGACCTCCCGCCGCCGCGTCTCGAACCGCAAGCCCAAGTCCGTCACGATCGACCACGGCAACAGGCTCACCAAATACGAGTACCGCGACAACCGCGCGTCGACGCCCGCGAACACCCGCTCCGATACCGCCGCCCCGCCGGTATGCGGCTGCCGTTCGAGCACCAGCACCGACCGCCCGGCCCGAGCCAGATACGCGGCGGCCACCAACGCGTTGTGGCCGCCACCGACGATCACGACATCGTAGGAAGAGCGCGTCGGCGTCATGGATTCTCGATAGCACGAATCGGCGTCGGGCGACAGCGTCCACGCCTACCGCCACGGCGTGGCGATCCGGCCGGGGCAGTCAGCGCAGTCGGGCCGCGAGCCCGTCGAGGACGACGCCGAGTTGCCGTTCGAACCTGCTGTCACCGTCGTCGCGGAGGTGCCCGGCGGCCTTGACCAGTTCGGCGCCTTCACCCAGCCACTCATCGCGTTCGGCGAGCGAGTACCGCGCCGGGTCGACGTCGGCCGACTGGCTGCGCTCCTGTTCCTCGATAACGAAGCCGACGACGTACGCGGTGACCAGGTCGAGGGCATCGTCCGCCTCCGCCAGTGCGAACCCAGCCGCTGTCAAGCGCGCGAGCCAGGATTCCTTCGCCCGCACCACTTCGGGGTCGGAGAAGCGCGTGCCGCTGAAGATGCGCGCGCCGTCCCGGTGGCGCAGGTATTCCGCGCGCAAGACGCGGGCGTAGGCGGCGACGTCGTCGCGCCAGTCGGCGCCGGAAGCGATCGCCGAGAGGGCGTCGGTGACGCGGCGCATCACGAACGTGCTCATCTCGTCGAGCAGTTCCTGCTTGTCGCGGACGTGCCAGTACAGCGCTGGGGCCTTCACCTGGAGCCGGGAAGCGAGCGCGCGGACGGTGAGCGCATCCATGCCCTTCTCGTCGAGCAGTTCGAGTGCCGCCGCCACGATCCGTTCCCGGGTGATGCCCTTTGCCACGGTTGACACCTTAACAAAGTTCAGGAAAGGTGGGCAATGCGGTTGATCTAACTTAGTTAAGGAGCTTGTCATGCGTGCTGCAGTCGTCGACACCGCAGGAGCGACACCGGTCTGCGCGGACTTCCCCGACCCGGAACAGCGGCCGGGCCGGGCGCCGCTGAGACTCGTCGGCGCGGGCCTGCACCACGTCGTCCGCGGGCTGGCATCCGGCCGGCATTACGGCAGCGACCATGCCTACCCCCTCGTGCCGGGCGTCGACGCCGTGGCCAGGACCGACGACGGGCGGCTGGTCTACACGGGCCTCGCCCGGTCGCCGTGGGGAACGATGGCCGAATGGCTGGTCACCCCGTTCGAGGTGGAGCTGCCCGCCGGGGCCGATCCGCTCGCGACCGCCGCCGGCGTGAACCCCGCCTTGTCGGGCTGGATGCCCCTGACCACCCACCGCAAGAAGACAGGCGAACTCGGCACCGTGCTGGTACTCGGGGCCACCGGCATGTCCGGCAGCCTGGCCGTGCGAGCGGCGATGTCTCTCGGCGCGAAACAGGTCATCGCGGCCGGGCGCGATCACGAGGCGCTGGAACGACTGCGCGGCCTCGGCGCCGTCACCGTTCCGCTCGCGGCCGCCACACCCGACGCCGGGGCGGCCGCCTTCGCCGCCGTTGTCGCCGAGGCGCAGCCCACGCTGGTGCTCGACTTCGTGTGGGGTCCCGTCGCCGAGGCCACCTTCGCCGCACTGGCGAAGGGCGGCATGGACGACGACGGCACGGCGATCGACTACGTGCAGATCGGCTCGCTCGCCGGAGCCGAGGCGGCGTTGCCCGCGGCTCTGTTGCGCAGCAGGCGGATCCGGATCAGCGGCAGCGGCGCGGGCTCGGTTTCGAAGGCCGCGATGATCGCCGAGCTGCCCGAGGTCCTCGCCAGGTTCGCCGACGGCACCTTCGACGCGCCGTACACCGACTACCCACTCAGCCGCGTCGCCGAGGCCTGGGCGCATCAAGGGCGCACCCGCGCCGTCGTCGTCCCGGACTGACCGGACCCGGCGCGAGAAGGGAGGAAACGGGCAGATACGGCTTCGATGTCGCGGTTGGCCGCCGGGATGTCGCTCGACTGCGGGAATGCCTTGCGGTCTTCGGCTATAGGCCGAGAACAGGGCTCGGTCAGGTAGCCGCGGTGAGCAGGGCCACCGCGGCCGCGCGAGCATGCCCGCCGACACCGGCCGGATCATGCATCGCCGCGACGACGGTCGCGCCCTCCACCAGCATGAGCAGCTGACGGCCCAGCACGGCGGGATCCTCTGCTCCGGCGCGGGCGGCGATGCCGGTGAAGAGGTCGAGATAGCGCTGCAGGTGCCGCGCGGTGATGGTCCGCACCTCGTCGTCGTAGTGCTGGGCCGACGCGTTCACCATGGCGCAGCCGCGAAAGGCCGGTTGTGCGTACCACTCGCCGAGCGCGTCGAAGACCGCGGCCAACTGCTCGGCGGGGTCGTCGCCGGCCGACTCCACCGCACTCGCCAGCCACCCACCCACCTTTTCACTGCGCGACTCCAGCATCGCTCGCACGAGCCCGTCTTTGGTGCCGAAGTGGCGATACAAGGTCTCCTTGGACACCCCGAGCCGCGCGCACAGTTCGGCTACACCGATTCCGTCGAGGCCGCGCTCGTACAGCAGCGGTTCCGCCGCTTCGAGGATGGCGGCGCGGGTGCGCGCCGGGTCTATCGTCGAGCCTTTGGCCACGGGCATACATAGATGGTAACGGCTGGTTCGATCACCTGCTAGCATCCAAGGTCGTACCGATCGGTTCGACCTTGGAAAGGCCCGCGTTCATGACCCCGATATGGCAAGCCGCGCGCCTCGCCCTCGGCACCGCGTCGGCATTGGGTTTCGGACGGTTCGCATACGGCTTGCTGTTACCCGCCATGCGAAGCGACCTCGGCTGGAACCTGGCCGATGCCGGAATGCTCAGCACCGCAAACGGACTGGGCTATCTCGTCGGCGCCGTGGCGACACCCGCAGTGGTTCGCCGCCTTGGCACGGCAGCCGCGTTCCGCACCGGGATGACGCTGACCGCAACGGCGTTGACGTCCACCGCCGTCGGCAACGACCATCTCTTCCTGCTCGCGACCAGAGCCGTGGCCGGGGCGGCGGGTGCGGTCGTCTTCATCACCGGCGGCGTCATCGCCTCGCATATCGCCACGCACGCGTCATCCGGCACGCCCATCGCCGTCTACTTCGCGGGCACCGGGGTCGGCATAGTGCTCAGCGGCACAACCGTACCGCTGGCGGGGGATCACTGGCGGATGGCGTGGGTCGGCCTGGGTATCGCCGCAGGCCTTGCGGCCCTGGCGAGTTGGACCGCCACCCGCGTCGACTCACCGGCTCCGAAAGTGGCCGGACACGCGCACTTGCGGCCACTGTGGCCGACAGCGCTCGCGTATCTGCTGTTCGCGGGTGGATACATCACCTACATCACTTTCCTGTCCGCCTACCTGGCCGATCGGCACGCCTCGACGCTCGAGGTGATGTCGGCCTGGACCGCGATGGGACTCGCCGTCATCGCGGCACCTGTTCTGTGGAGCCGCCCCATCAGCCGCTGGCCCGGAAGCAGAGCGCTGTGCGTCCTGCTCGCCGTCTTGGGCGCGGGCGCGGCACTGGCGCTGGTCACTCCCGCACCGCCGGTCCTGCTCGCCTCCACCGTCGTCTACGGGGCGACCTTCATGAGCGTCCCCGCGGCGGTCACGGCCTCGGTCAAGAACAACACCGCGCCGGTCGATTGGACCGCGACGCTGGCGGCCCTCACGACGGTGTTCGCCGTCGGGCAAACCGCAGGGCCGTGGATCGCCGGGACTCTCGCGGATCACACGTCCACCAACGCCGCACTCGCGTTCACAGCGATCGCATGCGTCGCCGCGTCGGCGAGCGCCGCCATCCCACCCCCCCACTCCCCCGACCAGAAGGAGAACGACAATGACGAATTTCGTCCTGATCCCCGGCATGTGCCACGGCGGCTGGTGCTTCGAGCAGCTCACCGAGCAGCTGCGCACGCGCGGCCATCGCGTGTTTCCGCTGACCCTCACCGGGGTCGGTGAGCGCGTTCATCTGCGCCACGGCGTGAATCTGGACACTCACATCCAGGACGTCACCGCCGCGCTGGCGGCCGAGCACATCACCGACGCCGTCCTGGTGGGACACAGCTACGGCGGCATGGTGATCACCGGCGCCGCCGATCGCGCGGCGACCCGGGTGAGCGCGCTGGTGTACCTCGACGCCGTGGTTCCCGGGCACGGGGACTCCTGCTTCACACTGGTTTCCGAGGAAGAGCGGCGGTGGTACCTCGACGTGGTCGACACCGGCGACGCGGTCCGCCCGCTGCCCTTCTTCGATCCGCGAGCCACAGCGCACCCGCTCGCGTCGGTTCTCCAACCACTCACGCTCACCGGGGATCTCGGCCACATCCGGCGCAGGGATTACGTCTACGCGGCCGGATGGGAAACACCCTCACCGTTCACCGCCACCTACCAGCGATTGCGGGACGACGCCGGGTGGACGACTCACGCGCTCGACGGCGGACACAACCTGATGCGCGACGCTCCCGAAGACCTGCTGCGCATACTGCTCGACGTCGCCGAATCGCACTGACGTCCAAGCGATCCAATCGGTCGGCCTCGGCCTGCGCCATCCCCGGCCGGACCGCCCCCGACCGGTCCCCGACCTCACTCGAGGCGCTGTCCGACACGCAGGACACTCAGATAACGGCGTGACGCCCGGTCGCCCATCCGTGTACGGATGCGCTCGGCGACGGCATCGAGCAGGGGCTCACGGACGTCGCGGGTAAGCCTGCGATACAGCGACGTCGAGCGAAGGAGATCGGCGAAGCCGTCCCCGTCGAACCACTGAACGGTTGGGTACCAACGCACGATCGTCGGGCCGAACAATGCTCCCGGATCCTCCACCAGGCCCCAACCCTCGCCGGTGGCGCGCACGTCATCCTCCAGTGGCGGATGACCCCAGCCGGGGTTGCCGGGGTAGAACCGCTCGTGCAGATCGGCGGTCTCGGCGTAGACCTCCGGCTCGCCCGGCCTGCGGACGACGACGTTGCCGAGCAGCGCCATCCAGCCTCCGGGACAGAGCACGTCGTGGGCTCGCCGCCAGCCGATCGACGGGTCCACCCAATGCCACGACGACGCGGCCACGAGGGCGTCGAAGCGTCGGCCACGGTCGTCCCACTCCTCGAACGTCGACGTCTCGACTTCGATGTTGTGCAAACCAGCGATCCGCCGCCGAGCGAATGCGGCCATGTCCTGGCCCGGCTCGATCGCGGTCACCGAGCAGCCGAGCGCTGCCAGCGAGCGCGTCGCCTGACCGGTACCGCAGCCCACCTCCAGCACCGCCGACCTTTCGGTCACGCCGGTGATGTCGCAGAAATCCGCGAACAGCTCGTCAGGGTATCCCGGCCGGACTCGGTCATAGAGCTGCGGCACCTCGTTGAACACTCGGCCGAGGTCGTGTCGATTCGGGTCCGTCTTCCGATCGTCGGTCACGAACGGACAAGCTACGAGGCTCGCCCACCCCGTCGCCACCGGTTTACCGGCAGCCGATGACGCGTTACGTCGTTCCTGGCCAACGCGCGCTCACGTCGGTGACCGATCCTTCTCATGCACGATGTGTGCGTGCGTTTCACTTTCACCGGCGTGACGCAGTTGAGTGCCGTGCCCCGAGTCGCTGTCGTCATCGATGTGATGCGCGCGTTCACCACAGCGGCGTACGCCCTTGCGGGTTCCGCCGACCGGATCGTCTTCGCCGACACCGACGACGCGGCATTGCAACTGAAGGCGCGCCACCCGGATTGGCTCGCTGTGCGTGACGGCGCACCGGCGCCGGGGTTCGATCTGTCGAACTCGCCCCGACAGCTCAGCACACAGGATCTGCGAGGCCGCACCCTGGTGATGAAGACCACCGCGGGTACCGCGGGCGCGCTGGGCGTCGCCGACGCCGACGTGGTTCTGTGCGCGAGTTTCGTTGTCGCGCAGGCGACCGCGAGACACCTGCGGAAGCTGGCACCCGAGCACGTCGTCTTCGTGATCACCGGAGACAACGGAAGCGCCGAGGAAGATTCGGCGTGCGCGCAATACATCGCCGCGTTGCTCACGGCCGACGACGTCGATCCGCGTCCGTTCACGAAACGTGCCCTGCACTCGACCGCCGCGAGGCAGCTGATGGAAGGCGTGGACAAGGGATACGCCCTTATGGTGGACCGATGGCATCGGTCAAGCAGGTCCAGGTCACCTTCGACTGCGCAGAACCCGAGCGCGTCGCTCGCTTCTGGTGCGAGGTGTTGGGCTACGTTGTACCGCCGCCACCAGAGGGGTTCGCTACGTGGGAGGATTTCGATCGCTCGCGGCCGCCTCAGCTTCAGGGTTCGTCGTTCGCCTGCGTCGATCCCTCGGGAGTGGGCCCTCGGCTGTACTTCCAGCGCGTTCCCGAAGGGAAGGTCGTCAAGAATCGAGTGCATCTCGATGTGCGGGTCGGCACCGGCCTCGTGGGTGAACAGCGCCTCGCCACACTCGAAGCCGAGTGCGCACGACTTATCGCCCTCGGCGCGATACGCGTGCGGCTACTTTCCGCCGATGACCACAACGAGTCGTGCATCGTGATGCAAGACATCGAGGGCAACGAGTTCTGTCTCGACTGAGAGACGCGATCCCGGTACTACCCGCCTCCAGCTTCGCCGCTGTTGCATTCTCCACGCTTTGGCAAGGCACCCAAGCGCATTAGCTTTGCTTACGAACGACTTTGGGCGCGGAATTTTGAAACACCACAGGTGGTTCGTTCGATGAGACGATTATGTTGCCGGGGCGGCCGCGGAGGAAGCTGACATGATCGACGGAATGGCCGTTGCCACTCACCTGGCTGTGGCACTGGGGGCAACGGGCGGACGGCCCGTGGACCGATCGGTGGATCAAGGATTGACCGCGCTCACCGGTGTGGTCACACGCGGGCTCGGACGACGCGCACTAGATGACCTCGACCAGAACCCGCACAGCATGGCAGCACGCCGCCAACTCGCCGCCGAGATCGAACGCGCGGCAGCCGCCGACACGGAATTCGCCCGCGAACTCGCCGCCCTGCAAGCCACGCTCGGCAGGCTGAACGGCGGAACCGTGATCAACACCGCGACCCACGGCAGCCGGATCGTCACCGGCAGCAAAGGCATCACGGCTGGTGGCAGCATTCACAACACCACATACGACATCGCGTCGGACGAGGATCTGTCCCGAGCTCCGGTCTGGACGAAGGCACTGTTGTGGATCGGCTTGGTGTTCGTCGGTATCGGCTTCGTCGGTGGCCTGATCGGCATGTCTCGAGGCGCGTCGGTGTCGGGGCAGTTCAACTTGCTGCCGTTCTTCCTCATCGGCGGTGTCCTCATGACCTTCGCCGAGCTCGGCGCGAGAACGTCGACACCTCGACGCCGCCGGTAGGTCGGAAGCAGTTCGCCGCTCGGTCGCCTTGCGGTGGTACAGCCAGGTCGTCACCCCGACTAGTGAGATCCGCAGGAGAATTCAGAGCTTGTCGGATGTGCGGCGGTTTACTGGAAAACAGCTGGATCAAGGCCTCTTCCGCCCGTCGGATCAAAACATGCTGCGGTTTATGGGTTTTCGATATCCACCCGCGCGATCATGCCCAACTCCTGGCATGCAGACCGCTACCTCGGGGGTCGTACCAGAAATCAGTGAGATGAATTTTCAGTCGGAATGTGTGAAACAACGCCGGTGGCTCGTTCGATGAGATGGTTATGCTGCCGGGGCGGCTGTGGAGGAGACTGACATGATCGACGGAATGGTCGTTGCCGCATATGTGGCCGCGGCGCTGGGGGCGGCGGGCGGACGGGCCGTGGACCGATCACTGGATCAAGGACTGACCGCGCTGACCGGCATGGTCACACGCAGGCTCGGACGACGCGCACTCGACGACCTCGACCGAAACCCGACGAGCATGGCAGCACGCCGCCAACTCGCCGACGAGATCGATCGCGCGGCATCCGCCGACGCGGAATTCGCCCGCGAACTCGCCGAACTCCGAGACCAACTGGACAGGATGAACGGCCGGACCATCATCAACACCGCGACCCACGGCAGCCGGATCGTCACCGGCGGGGACGGCATGACCGCTGGAGACGACATCCATAACACCACCTACGATTCCCCGGCCCCAGGGGATCTGTCGGGGGCACCTCTGTGGAGCAGAGTCCTGATCTGGATCGGCACAACTGTCGGAGTGATCGGCTGGGCCATCGCCGGGATCGCGATTGCTCAGCACACACCGGGGCACATGAACGATGCCACAAACGGTTTCGTGGTCTTCATGATCGGAGTCGGCATCGCGCTGGTGGGCCAATACGGCGCGAGCACGTCGACACCTCGACGACGGCGGTGACGCCAGCCCATCGCCCCACCTACGAATGATGGACCCGGCCACCTCCTCACCGCGGGCCACGGACGATAGAGCGAATACGTGCGGAGGCCACGACCCTTTCGGATTCTCCCGAAAGTGCCGCTTCATCAATGGCACCCTACGAACGGAAAGCGACACATCGAGAGCACGCGGAGCGCTCCCTGTGCGTAGGTTCAGACTGCATCATTGCTCGACCCGGCGATCTCGTCCATCAGCATCCGCAGGGTCAGGGAACGGCCAGCACGTCGGCGGTATCTGAACGGAACTGACCGCCTCTCGTACGCTGCGCTCCTCTCGGGGAGGAGCGCAAGCGTCGGGGCATCCAGGGGACTCCGCATAAGCGGGTCTCCACATCGGTGTGCCGAAACCGGCTCGTCGCCTGCATGGTTCTGGCCGCCGAAGCTTTTCGTCACCGCGGCCGACGATTCGGCCCACCCGACCCGGGCTACGAACCGGTAGCCGCGACCGCACGAGCCGGACGTCCACCTGATGATCTCGCTGCGGGGATGCGGTTCGACTTCACCGTATGTCTCTCGGCGGCTTTGGTTTTCGTGCACGAGCACCAGACCCACCGCTATGCCGACGATGTGACCGTCGATCTGCGCGATACCTCTACCTATCCGCGCCTGCCGAACGAGCGCTTGTATCTGCAACCGTGACCGCGCGCCGGCACGGAGACGGCTTGATAAAAACATACGGTCGACCGTATATTCTCCCGCATGGAGCACAACGTCCTCACCGAGGAGACCGACCCGTTCTGCCTGGACCAGGCGGACGCCGTGGCCTTGCTGGCCGGAGCCCCGTGGGGCAGGTATGCCGTTGTCGGCGACAGTCTTTCGGCGGGAACCGGCGATCCCACCCTGGGCTACCGAGATCAGGGCTGGTCGGACCGAGTTGCGGGTGTCTTGCGGTCCGTCCGGCCGGATCTGGATTACCTCAACGTCTCCGAGAACGGGGCGACAACCGCCAAGACGCTCGAGAAGCAGGCGGCCCGCATGCTCGAGTTCTCCCCGGACCTGCTCCACCTGCCCTGCGGGGCCAACGACATCGTGCGGCGCAGGCCAAATTTCGGCGAGATAGAGCGAACGCTGCGGCAGATGTACGACCTGGCGAAGGGAACCGGGGCCCTGCTGACCACTTTCACGCTCGGCAGGGCGTATGTCGTCCCGGTCTTCCCGGACTGGCCGGAGCGGATCGCCACGGTCAACGAGATCGTGCGGGGGCTGGCTGCGGAATACGGCGCCCTCGTGGTGGACATGTGGGACCACCCGATCAACGACCGCGACAACCTGCTCAGCGCGGACGGAATCCACTTCTCGACCTCGGGTCAGGCCGTCATGGCGGCCGAGATGGTCAAGAAGCTGGCCGAATCCTTTGGCACCGACAAATGAAGAGGTCTCTCATCGTGGCAAGTAGTCAACAAGCAGCCAGCCGGCCGGTAGCAGTCGCGGAAGCGGACGCGATTCCGTGGATGACGGTATCGATTCTTCTGACCGCCCTGTTCATGGCGGTTCTCGACTCGTTCATCGTCGTGGTCGCCGACCCCTCGATCGTGGCGGACCTGCACGCGTCCGACGGCGATGTCCAGTGGGTGCTGGCGGGCTATCAGCTGAGTTACGCGGTCTTCATCATCACCGCTACGCGCCTGGCCGACATGTACGGCCGCAAGCGGATCTTCCTTCTCGGGGTGGTCCTGTTCACGCTGTCGTCGGTCGCTTGCGCGCTGTCACCGAACGCGGGCAGCCTGATCGCCGCGCGTGTCGTCCAGGGTCTGGGAGCCGCCCTCATGGTTCCCCAGGTGTTCGCGTACGTCACGGTGCTGGTGCCCGCGGCGAAGCGGCACAGCGTCTACGGCGTGCTCGGCATCGTCATGGGGATGGCCACCATCGGCGGACAGGTCATCGGCGGACTGCTGATCGGCGCCAACCTGTTCGACTCCGGCTGGCGCCTGGTGTTCTGGGTGAACGCGCCGATCGGAATCGTCATGCTCCTGCTCGCCGTGCGATTCGTGCCGGAGACAGGCTCGGCCGCCGACCGCAAGCTGGACATGTCCGGCGTCCTGGTGCTCAGCACGGCACTGTTCCTCTTGGTGCTGCCGCTCATCCAGGGGCAGGAGGCGGGTTGGCCGGGGTGGGTCTGGGCTTGTTTCACTGGCAGCGCGATCGCGTTCGGCCTGTTCGTCGCGATCGAGCGGCGCCTGGAACGGCGCGGCGGGGATCCGCTGGTACCGCTGACATTGTTCGGACAGCGCTCGTTCTCGCTCGGGATCGTTCTCGTGCTCGCCCTGTATGCGCTGATCTACTCGTATTATCTGGCCTTGTCGGTAACGATGCAGCAAGGCCTCGACATGTCGGCGCTCGGCGCGGGTCTGGTCTACACGCCCGCCGCCATAACGTTTTTCGTGTTCAGCATGGTGGCGAGCCGGATGGTTCCGAAGTATGGACGACGTGTCCTCGAGGTCGGGGCGATCATACTGGCGACCGGTTACCTGGCGACCGGTCTCTTGCTGGTGTCCGGCCCCAGGATCACTCCGCTGCTCGTGATCCCCACCCTGATTCTGCAGAGTGTCGGTGGCGGACTGGTTATTACGCAGGCGCTCAACACGGTGCTGAGCCGTGTCCGGCCCGAGTCGGCCGGTGTCGCGTCAGGGGCCTTGTCCACGGCCCAGCAGTGTGGCGGAGCGCTGGGCGTCGCCGTCATCGGAGCGGTCTACTTCAGCTCGTTCCACCCGGCCGAAGTCGGCAGGGTCGCCGCCGCAGGCCACGCCTTCGCGGTCGCGTCCTTCGGGACGTTCGTCATCGCTGTCGTAGCGGGCGTTGTCGTCTTCCTTCTTCCGAAGCGGCCGACGGTCCAGGTGTGAATGCGAGGACACGGTCGGGGGCTGCGGACGAAGTGGTCCAGCTATAGCGACGTCCGGGCAGATCGATGGCCCGGACCTCCACCAGCGAAAACCTCGGCGCCGCGACAATGTCGAGCGTATGTCGGCGGGCCATGGCAATCCATCAGATCTGGGTCGCGATGTCGAGCATGGTGAGCACATCCGAGGCCGGACGAACGTCGCCGAATGATCTGTAGATGGTGTGGAGTGCGGCGTTGTGGTCGCGGTCGCGGCGGGCGGCGTTGGCGTCGGCGACCATGATCACTCGGAAGTCGAGGGTGGCGGCGTCGCGCGCCGAGGACTCGCAGCACACGTTGGTGACGGTTCCCGTGATCAGGACGGTATCTATGTGTCGCTGTTCGAGTAGTTGCGGCAGGACGCAACGACCAGGGAAGAAGGCGCTGAACGCGGATTTGTCGACGAACAGGTCATCGTCATGGGTGGCCAGATCGGGCCACAGTCGAGTGGGTAGCGGTCCGGAAGTCCCCGCGTCGCTGTAGGTTTCGGCGATCTTCGGGCCGAAGAACTCGATCGCTCGCTCGGCCGGTTCCCCAGTCGCGGGCACCACCCACGCGACGGTTCCGCCCGCTGTCCGCAACGCGTCGGCCAGGCGGTTGATGTTGGGCACGATCGCGCGGCAGTAGGCATTGCCGGAGACGTGGAGCGGCACCATGTCGATCACGGCCAAGGCGGTGCGCTCGGGATCGACGTCCGGATACGCGAACCGGCGTCCGCGGCGGGATTCGTGGCGAGCGTACTCACGGGCCTCGATATGCCAGTCGTGCGTCGGGAGCGTCGGTGTGGCGTCGCCGTCGTCGCGAATCAGGTCGTACACATACGAACGGTCGCCCTTCCGGCTCACCCACACGCCCTCGGGCGGCAGGTCGCCTCGCCCCGCGTCGTCGAACGGGCGGCTGGACACCTCACCCGACTCCGAGCACACCACCCATCCGAAGCCGGGCAGTCGCCGGCACCAGATGTCGAGGTCGACACGCTTGTACGACGGGAATCCATGCATCTCCCCCTCGCGGGCGAACTCATAGGTCAACCCGTCCACCCGCCGCACGAACTTCACACCCGACATCACGCCATCCTCGACGAACGACCCGGCCGTCTCAACTGAAACTCCTCGCCGAGCTCGACGAACTTCATGGGGACACTCGTGCCCCGCCCCAGCCGCTCAGGAGCTCGGCGCGGGTTCCGCTTGTTCGCGCTCACTCTGACGAGCCCGACGAGCACGCGGAACCGCCAAATAAGTGATGCAGCATTCATATATCATGAGCCCACCGCCACTCAACGGATGCGATGCGGCCGGAGGGCTTCCCCCTGTCACCATATGGACTTCCGCGCATGAAATACGCAGGTGGAAGTACCTATCCCGAAGCCAAATCGGCGAGTCCACAGCAAGATATCGCCCGCAGGCAGCGTAACTTGCTCCGCGATCTCGCGTACAACAGTGCACACTCTAGCTACTATGTGAACCAATATTCTTCAACATAGGAGCGCAATGATGCGTACCCCCCTTCGCCTCGCCGCCGCCTCGGTCGCGGCGGCGACCCTCGTCGTCACCGCGGCCGGTGCGACGGCCGAACCGATCAGCTCCGCCCCGGCGACCGCTGTCGCGGCCGGAACCGGCTCGTCGGCGGTCGATTCCGGGGCGGCGGCGGCCCAATCGGCCGTGTACTTCCTCCAGCGTGGCGACGTCATCGGGATTCTCGTGCTCTTGGTCACCGCGCCCTTGCAGATATTCACCAGTGGCGTCTGCGATCTGGCCACCGGGTCGGCGCTTCCGAGTCCGTGCGCCACACCGAGGTGAACCCCCGGTGGCGTCTCCGCGCCGGTGCGCCGCGGCGGATTCGGGACGCACCCTGATCGGACCCCCACCGAACGGAAAGACCCCGCCCGGCGGTGCAGCCGGACGGGGTCGGGTGTCCCCCAACGAACGAGACGTCGGGTTCTTCGCCGCTACCTACTTCGCCTGGACGGGAGGCTGGTTGATAGTGGAGAAGTACTGGATGGCGGCGCCGATCGCCACCGGGGCGGTGACCAGGATCTGGCCCGCGATGGTGCCCAGGGCGCCGATCGCGATGATGCCGCCGAGGCAGCCGATGGCCGCGGCCGGGATGAACGCGCCGAACAGGCCGACGATCGCCGCGGAGGCGACGGTCGCGCCGGCGATGCCGCCGAGCACGCAGCCCACGGCGCCGCCGCCGATGCCGCCGATCAGGGTGCCGAGGGTGGCGCCCATGGTGATGGTGCTGGTCATGCGGGACCAGGCGGCCTGCTCACGGTCGTATTCGTTCTTCCACGGAGCCTTGTCCTCGAACGGCAGGGCGACCGGCTTGTAGGCCGCGTGCGCCATGTCGAACTGCGGGGTCAGCGTCGCGGTGCGATCGGCGATGTCGGCCACGATCGGGAACTCGAAGTCATCGACCCGGAACTTCAGCGGCATGCCGGTGAGCACGGCGCCGTTGGCGGCCTTGATCTTGAACAGCCCGTCCTCGACGACCATGGAACCGGCATCGGTCGTGACGATGGACTGGGTGTCGGTGGCGTAGGCGGTGAAGTCGACGGCGTCCTCGCTGCCGGGCTGCGCACCGGCCGAGCCGGCGGCGATCCCGACTGCGGCGACCAGACCAGCGGCCACCGCAACGATTTTCCTCATCCTTGGTTCTTTCCTCTCGGTTTCTCACAGGAAGCGGTCGCGACGAGCGCGCCGCATGCCGACCGCGGACGCGGCGGGCAGGTCAGAGGTCGAGGACGAGCGGGCCCGATTTGGCTCGCGAGACGCACAGCATCATGGTGTCGCCGCGCGCCCGTTCCTCGTCGGTGAGCAGCTCGTCCCGATGCTCGATGTCGCCGGACAACACCGCGGTCTCGCAGCTGCCGCAGGTGCCTTCGCGGCACGAGGTGACGATGCCGATTCCGGCGGATTCCAAGACGTCGGCGATGGATTGGTTCGTCCCGATCCGGAAGGTCTTGCCGCTGGCCGCCAGGCGCACCTCGAAAGGCTCGTTCGGGGCGAACTCCAACTGCCGCGGCACGAAGCGCTCCACGTGCACCGGCACCCCGGCGCGCGCGCCTTCGGCCTCCGCCGCCGCCAGCAGCGGCTCGGGTCCGCAGCAGTACACCGGGGTGTCGGAGAGATCGGCGAAGATCTCGCGCAGCGGCAGCAGGCCGTGCTCGTCCTGCGGCAGCAAGTTCGCCAGCGGATAACGCTCGGCGATGGCGTCGGCGAACGCCATGTGTCGTCGGGTGCGGCCGCCGTAGTACAGCGACCAGCGAGCACCCGAGGCTTCCGCGGCGGCGACCATGGGCAGGATCGGCGTGATCCCGATGCCTCCGGCGAGGAAGACATAGCTGTCGCCGCTCACGAGTTCGAAGTTGTTGCGCGGCGCGGACACTCGCAGCACCGAGCCGGGTTGCGCGGCGCGGTGCAGATAGGCCGAGCCGCCGCGCCCGTCCGGTTCGTGCAGCACCGCGATGCGCCAGCGCGCCCGGTCGGCCGGGTCGCCGCACAGTGAGTACTGCCGCACGCCCGCCGCGCCGACCGCGACATCGATGTGGGCGCCCGGTGTCCACGACGGCAGTTCGCCGCCGTCGACCGGGGCCAGGTCGAGCGCGAACACGCCCGCGGCCTCGTCGCGGCGGCGCCATACTCGCACCGCTGTGTCAGTCATATCCGTCCCCTAGCCCGGCAACGTCTCCGCGATCACCGTCGCCGAGATGTGCCGCCCACGCACCGGACGAATGGGCAGTCGATTCGCGCAATCGACGTTGACTATCGCCCCCTCGCCCGCACACGCGGCGCGCCGAGACTGACGCCATGACCACTGTGGCGCAATTGGTGGACAAGACCACCCAGTTCATTCGGGACCAGGTCGTTCCGGTGGAACGCGAGGTTGTCGTGGACGGGCGGGTGATGGACGACGCGCTGCGGCTCGAGTTGCAGAAGAAGGCCAAGGAGGCCGGCGTCTTCGGACCGCTGTCGGATCCGCGATACGGCGGCCTCGGCCTGGACACCCGAGCCCAGGCGCAGGTGCTCGAAGCCGCGGGGGCGAGCCTGCTCGGCCCGATCGCGGTGAACGCGTGGGCGCCCGACGACGGCAACATCCACCTGCTCGCGCACGTCGCGAACGAGGAGCAGCAGCAGCGCTACCTCGCGCCGCTGGCCGCGGGCGACGTCCGTTCCGCGATCGCGATGACCGAACCCGCCCCCGGCGCCGGATCCGACCCCGGGATGCTGCGGACCGTCGCCGAGGAGACCGAGTCCGGCTGGGTCATCAACGGCGCCAAGCATTTCACCACGGGCGCGCAGGGGGCGGCGTTCACCATCTGCGTGGCGCGCACGGGTGACGGCCCGACCATGTTCCTGGTCGACCAGGACAACCCCGGATTGCGGGTGGGTCGCCGGATGCCGACGCTCGACCACACCAGCGCGCCCGGCGGCCACTGCGAGGTGACCTTCGACGACTGCGAGGTGCCCGATTCCGCCGTGCTGGGCCAGGTCGGCCAGGGGCTGGCGCTCGCGCAGGTCCGGCTCGCGCCCTCGCGGCTGGTGTTCTGTATGAACTGGCTCGGGCTCGCGGTGCGGGCGCACCAGCTGACCATCGAGCACATCGGCACGCGCACGTCGTTCGGCGTCCCGATCGCCGAGCACGGCATGGCCCAAGGCCTCGTCGCGGACAACGAGATCGACATCGCCGCCGCGCGCGGCGTGATCCGCACCGCCGCCGAGACCATCGACGCGCAGGGGCCGACCTCCTCGCAGGCGCGGCACGAGGCGTCGATCGCCAAGACGTTCGTCTCCGAGGCGGTCTGGCGGGTGCTCGACCGGGCGGTCCAGTTTGCACGGCGGGCTCGGTGTCTGCGAAGACCACCTCGTCGCTCGATTCCTGGTCGAGGCCAGGGCTTTCCGCATCTACGAAGGACCCTCGGAGGTCCTGCGCTGGTCCATCGCTCGCCGCGCCCTGCGCACCAAACGCTGAAGGAGACGTCATGACCACGCGTGAAATCGCCGGTTTCGCGGCGGCCTATCCCGAACTCGACTGCGACGCCGTCGATTACGAGTACCTGCGGGCGGTGTCGCAGGAGATGGTTCCGTTCGGCCGCCACGTCGGCACGCTGATCACCGAGATCGGCCCGGAACGCGCCGTCGTCGAGATTCCCGCCGTCGGCTCGGTCCGCAACCACATGGGCACCGTGCACGCCGGGGCGCTGTTCACCGCCGCCGACATCGGCGGAGCGGCCGCGTTCGTCGGCGCGGCGGCCACCCGCCTGCGCACCGTCGAGCGGCTGGTGCTGCGCGGCGCTAGCGCGTCCTACCGCAAACCCGCCGTCGGCCGCATCCGCGCCATCGCGACCGTCGACCAGCGCGAACTCGCCGACGTGCTCGCGGCGACGGCCGCGCAGCGCTTCGAGCTGTCCGGCAAGGCAGCCCTGCTCGATGACGGCGACGTCGTCGTCGCGAAGTTCACCTTCGACTACGTCTGCGACATCACCCTCGCGGAGGACGAGCGATGACCACCGCGGCGCCGCAGAACCGTTCGGAGTTCACCACCCTGGAATCGGCCACGGTGCCGACCGGAGACGGGGTCACCTTCACCGTCCGCTTCCTGGAGTCGAAGAAGCCGGGTGCACCGGTCGTGCTGATCCTGCCCGCCATGGCGATGAAGGCGAAGAACTATCTGTTTCTCGCGAAAGAGCTGCATTCGCAAGGGCTTTCGGTGGCGTTGACCGACCTGCGGGCGCACGGCGAGGCCGAGCCCGGACTCGGGCTGCACCGCGACTTCGGCTACCGCGAGATGATCGAGACCGACCTGCCCGCCCTCGTCGCGGCGGTGCGGGCGCGGTTCCCCGAGGCGCCGCTCCACCTGTTCGGGCACAGCCTGGGCGGCCAGCTCGCGTTGCTGTTCACCGCAGCGGAGCCGGAGCGGATCGCGGGCGTCACCGTCATCGGCACCGGCACGGTCTTCTGGTGGGCCTTCGGCGCGCGCCGCTGGTGGGAGGCGCTGAGCCAGATCCAGTGGATCGGCCTGGTCTCGCGGTGGAAGGGTCACTGGCCCGGTGGTGTGCTCATCCCGGCCCCGATGCCGGGCGGCGTCATGCGTGACTGGTCGATGCACTCGCTGACCAGCTACTACCGCCCCAAGGGCAGCAAGCGCCGATACAACACCCTGCTGCGGAACCTGACCGCGCCGGTACTGGCGATCTCGCTGTCCGACGACGTGCTCGGCCCGAAGTCCAACGTCGACTTCCTGGTCTCCCGGATGCCGAACGCCCGGGTGACCCACTGGCACATCGACGAGAACGCCCCGGTGGCCAATCGCGACCACTTCCTGTGGATCAAGGACTCCCCCGCGATCGCGGCCCGGGTGGCGACCTGGATCGTCGCGGGCGAGCTGCCGGGCTGAGGGGCGACGGTGGCACGACTGCGAATCGAAGCGGTGTCGAAGCGATTCGGCACCGCCAACGCGGTGCGCGAGGTGAGCCTCGACATCGCCGACGGCGAGTTCATGGTGCTGCTCGGCCCGAGCGGCTGCGGCAAATCCACGCTGCTGCGCATGATCGCCGGTCTGGAGGATCCGTCCGACGGGCGAATCCTGCTGGACGACAAGGACATCACCCATCACGCGCCGCAACAGCGGGACTTGGCCATGGTGTTCCAGAGTTACGCGCTCTATCCGCACCTGACCGTCGCCAAGAACATCGGATTCCCGCTGCGCGCCCGGCGCACACCGCGCGCGAGGATCGCCGAGCGGGTGTCGGAGGTCGCCGGGGTGCTCGGGCTGACCGAGTTGCTGCGCCGCAGGCCGTCCGCGCTGTCGGGCGGGCAGCGGCAACGCGTGGCCCTGGCGCGCGCCATGGTGCGCGATCCCGGCGCGTTCCTGATGGACGAGCCGCTGTCGAACCTGGACGCGAAGCTGCGCAGCGCGACGCGCGCCGAATTGATCGGGCTGCATCAGCGGCTGGGCGCGACGTTCCTGTACGTGACCCATGACCAGGTCGAGGCGATGACCATGGCCGATCGGATCGCGCTACTCAACGAGGGACGGGTGGAGCAGGTCGGCACACCGACCGAACTCTACGATCGTCCGCGTTCCACTTTCGTCGCCGGATTCCTCGGCGCGCCGCCGATGAACCTGTTCCCCGCCGTAGTCACCGAGCGCGACGGCTCGCTGCGCGTGGTGGCCGATGGGATCGATACCGAATTGGCGATCGGCGCCGCGGATTTCGATGACGACCTGGAAGTGGTCGCGGGCATCCGCCCCGAACAGCTGCGCTTGGATCCGACCGGCGCCGACATCCGCGGCCGGGTGACGATGGTGGAGAACCTCGGCAGCGAGGAACTGATCCACTTCACCACCGGTGATCGCGTCCTGTGCGCCCGAGCGCCGCGGCCCGCGGGCGTCGCGGTCGACGACAACATCGCGTTGCGCGTCGACCCGGCGCACATCCACCTGTTCCATGCCACCTCCGGGCTGCGTCTGACCTGGCAGGAGACGCGGCAGGACGCCGCCGCCGACAGCGCGGGCGAACCCGTCGCCGTCGCCTGAACCCGAACACCCCTACTCGATGAGGAGAAATACCGTGAAACGCACCGCGCCCATTCTGGGCCTGGTGTTCGCAACCACCGTCGCGCTCAGCGCTTGCGGCGGACTCGGGAGCACCACCACCGACTCGAACGCCGACAGCGCGCGGATCCCGGAACTGAAGCCGGACCAGCAGGTGTCGATCGTGTTCGAGTCCTACAACTACGGACTGGCCGGCGCCTGGACCGACACCTTCAACTCCTTGATCGCCGATTTCCGCAAGAAGTTCCCGAACATCACGGTGACCGCGCAGAAGCCGCAGGGCAACAGCCCGAACCCGGCCACGGACACCATCTCCAGCATCCAGAATCAGATGGTCGCGGGCTCGCCGCCGGACGTCGCCCAGCTCGGCTTCAGCGACCTGGACTTCACCATCCACCAGCTCGGCGCCAAGCCGCTGGACACGTTGGTCGGCAAGCAGGAAGTGCAGCACAACTTCGACGGGGCCCAGCACCCCTTCGCGCCGAAGGCCCGCACACTCGCCGACTGGGACGGTCACACCTACGGCGTGCCGTTCGTGTTCTCCACGCCCGTGCTGTATTACAACGCTTCGCTGTTCGCCGACGCCGGCCTGGATCCCGCGAAGCCGCCCGCCACCTGGCAGCAGGTCGCCGAGGCCGCGACGGCGATCACCGGGAAGACCGGCAAGGGCGGCATCTACGTCGACTGCCTGACCAAGACCGCCAAGGACTGGTGCTTCCAGTCGATGGTGCGTTCCAACGGCGGCCGGGTGATCTCCGAGGACCGCACCAAGCTCACCTTCGCCGACGCTCCCGCGGTCGAGGTCGCCGCGATGAGCCGGCAACTGGTCAACTCCGGCGGCATGCCGAAGCTCAACCAGAAACAGGGCTACGAGGCCTTCGCCCGCGGTGAGATCGGCATGATCCTGGAGACGAGCGCGATCCAGGGCACCTTCGTGACCGGCGCGAAGGACAAGTGGGACCTGCGCTCGGCGCCGATGCCCAGCTTCGCGGGCAAGCCGACCGTGCCGACGAATTCCGGCGCTTCGCTGCACATCCTGTCCAACGACCCGGCCAAGCAGCGCGCCGCGTGGGAGCTGATCAAGTTCCTCACCAGCGAATCCGCCTACACCAAGATCTCGCAGGGCATCGGCTACCTGCCGCTGCGCACCGGCCTCATGGACGACCCACAGGGGTTGCAGACCTGGTCGAAGGAGAATCCGCTGCTGGGGCCGAACGTCGCCCAGCTGGCGAACATGGAACCGTGGATCTCCATGCCCGGCACCAACTACCTGCAGATCCGCGACGGCATGATGGACGCCGTCGAGGCGATCGTGTTCCAGGGCAAGGACCCGCAGTCCACTCTCACCGCCGCCCGCGATCAGGGCGCCAAACTCCTGCCGACGTCATGAGCGAGGTGACGATCGTCCAGCTGACCGACACCCACATCCGGCCCGCCGGGGAACGGGTGCACGGGATGGTGGACACCTACGCCAATCTCACGCACGTGCTGCAGCAGTTGCGTGCCTCACGGCAGCGCATCGACGCGCTGGTGCTCTCGGGCGATCTGACCGACACCGGGTCGCCCGAGGCCTACCGGCGGCTGCGCGGCGCGGTCGAGCCGGTGGCCGAGGAACTCGGCGCGCAGACGGTGTACGTCATGGGCAATCACGACGAGCGCACCGCCTTCGCCACCGAATTGCTCGGGGCCGACCCCGCCGCGCTGGACCCGGACACCACCCACGACCAGGTGGCCGACGTGGCGGGTCTGCGGGTGATCGCGCTGGACAGCACGACGCCGCGACGGCACGACGGACGGCTCGAGGAGCACCAGCTGGACTGGCTGGCCGAGCAACTGCGCGAACCGGCGGCGCGCGGCACGCTGCTGGTGCTGCACCACCCGCCGATCCCCTCGCCCGTCGCGGCCACCGAGTACCTGCGGCTGGAACGGCCGGAGCTGCTGGCCGAGGTGCTGGCCGGTTCGGATGTGCGGTTGATCGTCTGCGGGCACAACCATCTCACCGGGGCGGCGGCGCTGGCGGGCATTCCGGTCTGGATCGGTCCGGCGCTGGCTTACCGGATCGATACGATCGCACCGGCGGGACGTCATCGGGGACTGATCGGCTTCGGCTACAGCCGCATCGATCTGCTCGGTTCGACGATGGTCGCCACGGCGATCGAGGCGACGCCCGCCGAGACCCTCTACGACCGGCCCGAGCAGGACGTGCTCGATCAACTCGCCGCGCTGGCCGCGGAGGCCGGGTAACTCGATGTTCGTCGTCGAATCGCCGCTGCCTGCCACGGAAGCGGCCGAAACGGTCAACCCGTCGCATCGCCCCGCCCGGTTCCGCCGGGCGGGGCGGTTCGCCGTGCCGTACCTGTATCTGGCGCCCGCGCTGGCGTTGCTGGTCGTGTGGATCTACCGGCCGCTGGTCCAGGCGGTCGAGCTGTCCACGTATTCGTGGAACCTGCTGCCGACCTCACCGATGAAGCCGGTCGGCACCGGCAATTACGAACGGCTGCTGGATCTCCCGGCCTTCTGGGATTCGGTGGGCCGCACCGGGGTGCTGATCGTGGGCATGCTGCCGTTCACGGTGCTGCTCCCGCTGCTCATCGCGCTGGCCAGCCGACGGGTGCACGGCCGGGCGCGGACGGTCTACCACGCGTTCGTCTTCGCGCCGTTCCTCGTCGCGCCGGTCGCGGCGGCGGCGGTGTGGCGCTGGCTGCTGCATCCCGGCAGCGGCTTCGTCGATCAGGTTCTGCGCTCGAATCGCAACTGGGTCTACGACGTGGACACCGCGCACGGGGTGATCATCCTGATCACCGGATGGCAGTTGCTCGGCTTCGCCGTCCTGGTGATCTGGGCCGGGCTGGCGGGTATCAGCGGTGACTACGACGAGGCCGCCCGGGTGGACGGGGCGAGCGCCCGGCAGATCCGACGGTGGATCACCCTGCCCCTGCTGTCGCCCACACTGCTGTTCCTGGTGCTGACCACGGTATTGCTCAGTCCGACATTGACTTTCCCGCTCATCGACTCGATGACGCAGGGCGGTCCGGCGCAAGCGACCACCAATATCTACTACCTTCTGTGGGACTACGCCTTCCACAGCTTCGACGCCGGACTCAGCGCCGCCGCCGGTGTGCTGCTGTTCGCCGGATTCGGCGTGATCGCGGGTGTGCTGGTGTGGGTCTCGGAAAAGGGTTCCTTCCATGACGATTGACCGATTGCGCACCGCGGGCAGCCATCTGCTGCTGGCCGTCACCGCGGTGCTGTGCGCGTTCCCGATCTACTGGCTGTTCGCGACGTCGCTGCGGCGGCCGGAGGACGTCACCTCGCTGTCGCCGATCCCCTGGCCGATCTCGTTCGCCAACTATGCCGACGCGGCCGACAAAGTCGACGTGGTGGCCCTGATCGGCAATACCTTCTTCGTCGCGGCGCTCTCGGCGGCGGGGCAACTGCTCATCGCGCTGCTGGCGTCCTACGCGTTCGCGATGTACACCTTCCCGTTCCAGAAGGTGCTGTACCTGGCGTTCGTCGGCACCTGGCTGGTGCCGTTCCAGGTGACGATGCTGCCCAACTACGTCCTGCTGACCAAACTCGGGCTGATCAACTCCCTGGTCGGCGTGGTGCTGCCGACGTTGTGCTCGGCGCTCGCGGTGCTGCTGCTGCGCCAGCACATGGCGAGCTTCCCGAAGGAGCTGGTGGCGGCGGCGAAGATCGACGGCCGCTCCTCCTGGTCGATCCTGTGGACGGTGGTCGTGCCGAATCTGCGCCCCGCGCTGGCGGCCTTGGGAATCCTGCTTTTCATCAACGCGTGGAACGAGTACTTCTGGCCCGCGGTGGTGCTGCGCCAGTCCAACAGCGTGTTGCAGCTCGGTCTGCGCAGTTTCATGGGCACCGAGGGCGATCAGTGGGGTCCGATGATGGCGGTGGCCAGCCTCGCCTGCCTGCCGGTGCTGCTGATGTACCTACTGCTGCAACGGCACATCGTCAACGCGTTCGTGCGGTCGGGGTTGAAATAGATCGTCGACGGGGTTTTCGAGGTCGGATAACTTCGAGAACCCCGGTCGGCGATGCCGCCGTCGACCGGGTATTCCCATCATCCGGACGGGCACTGCTGGTGGTGGTCGCCGATCAACGCCGCGGCCGGGGAGTCGATGTGTTCGCGCCGAGCTGGCCGACGGCCATGACACCGCCTCCGATCGCGAAGATCGCGAACTCTGTCCCGGGTTCCGCGTTGTGCTGGAAGAGCGCCGACATGAAGAGCGCGAAACCGACGGCCGCGATCGCCCCGCCGATCCAGATGCACGCTTTCGCCCAAGCAGGGGCTCTCGAGAGGTCATCAGGGCGGGGAACGTCGATGTTGGTGTTGGTGCTGATGTAGTCGCGCCCGACCACCTGGCCCCGGTTGTTCACCACGACCTGACCGCCCTGTTCGAGCTGCGCCACCACACTCGGCGCGTCCAGCTGATCCAGCCGAGCGCGTATTTCGGACAGTTCCCGGGCGAATTGCTCGTCGATCAGGGCTTCGCGCTCGATCGCGGTGGCGACGCGGCGGCGCGCCTGGATGCTGTCCGGGTTCTGGGAAAGGATCTCGACGGGCTGACGTCCGAGCCTCCGCGTCACTGTCGCGGTCAGGGCACTGAACGCCTCGTCCAGTTGGGTGTTCAGCCACCTTCCGCTCGCTCCCCCTACCGCTGCGGCCAAATAAGCGGCAATCGCCATTCCGTCGATCATGCTCGCCTCCTCCTGGGCCCACCGAGCAGCACAATGGTCTCATCGAACGAGCGGCCGTGTCTGTTTCTCACGCGACGGAGGCAAGTGCGCCGCCATCGGACGCGGGCCGTCACCGCGTCCGATGGCGGCGGCTTCATGAGGCGACGCGCGACACCGTGGTGAGGGTCCCGATGAGGGCGGTGTCGTGATCCGCGGCGCGGAATCGGGGGTGATCGAGGATGTCGTGCAGGAATTCGGTCGTGGTGGCCACGCCCCTGCCATGGATTCTGGTCTCGGCCAGAGCCCGGCGCATCCGCGCGATGGCCGCGGGACGGTCGGGAGCCCACACGATGATCTTGGCGAGCAGCGAATCGTAGTGCGGCGGAATGGCATAGCCGGGGCCGACATGGGTGTCGATCCGGACGAACGGTCCGCCGGGTAGCGTGCATTCGGTGAGCGTGCCTGGGGCGGGCGCGAATTCGCGCTCCGGATCCTCGGCGTTGATCCGGCATTCGATGGACACACCGCGCGGCGTGGCGACGTCGGCGGACAACGCCAGCGGCAGCCCGGAGGCGATGCGCAACTGCTCGGCGACGAGGTCGATGCCGGTGACCATCTCGGTGACCGGATGCTCGACCTGTAGCCGGCAGTTGACCTCCATGAAGTAGAAATCGCCCCGCTGATCCAACAGGAATTCGAAGGTTCCCGCCCCGACGTAGCCGACGGCTTCGGCGCCGCGCACGGCCGCTGCCCCGATCCGGGCGACGAGTTCCTCGGACAACCCCGGCGCGGGCGACTCCTCGACGAGTTTCTGGTGCCGCCGCTGCAAGGAGCAGTCGCGCGCGCCGAGATGCCGCACCGTGCCGTGCCGATCGGCCAGGATCTGGACTTCGATGTGCCGCGCCGAGTCGAGGTAGCGCTCCACGTACAGGCGGCCGTCGCCGAACACGGCGGTGGCGTTGGCGCGGGTCTCCTGCCAGGCCGCGGCGAAGTCCGCCGAGTCACGCACGACCCGCATCCCGCGGCCGCCGCCCCCCGCGACCGCTTTGATGATCACCGGGTAGCCGATGTCGTCGGCGAGGGCGTGCGCCTCGTCCACCGTGTCGAGCGGCTCACGGCTGCCCGGCAGCAGCGGCAGCCCCGCCGCGGCCATCAGTGACCGTGCCGTCGACTTGTCGCCGAGATCGGCCATGATCGCGGCGGGGGTGCCGACGAACACGAACCCCTCCGCCTCACACACCTCGGCGAAATCCGGGTCCTCGGAGAGGAATCCGTATCCGGGGTGGATGGCGTCGGCGCCGGTGGCCCTGGCGGCCTCGATGATCGCGGGAATGTAGGAGTAGCTGCGCTTCGCGGGCCCGGGACCGATCCGGAACGCCTGGTCGGCGAGCCGGACGGCGGCCGAGTCGGCGTCGGCCGCGGAATACACCGCGACGGTGGCGATCCCGAGTTCGGCGCAGGTGCGGATGACCCGCACGGCGATCTCGCCGCGATTGGCGACGAGCACCTTGCGGATCGGCCGCACGGTCATCGCACCACCTCGAGCACCAGCAGCGGCGCGCCGTGCTCGACCGCTTCCCCGTTCTCCACCAGGAATTCCGCCACCCGGCCCTCCCTGGTCGCGGTCACCGGGATCATCAGCTTCATCGCCTCGACGATGCCGACCTGCTGACCGGCCCGCACCGGGTCGCCCTCGGCGACGAACGGCGCCGCGCCGGGTTCGGGCGCGCGATAGAACACGCCGACGGTTTCCGCCGTCAGCGTGAAAGTATCCGCGTCCGAACGAGTGTCCTGCGGCGCGGACTCTGCGGGCGCCGCGGGGACCGGGGCGGCCGCCGTGGGTGCGACGGCGACCGGCCCACTGGTGCCGTTGTGCCCATCCCAGCTGATCCGCAGCACCAGCGGGCCGTTGGCGACGGTCACCGAGGTCGGCGCGGTCTCGGCCCGCACGGACAGCGCGTGCCGCGACAGCACGGTCAGCGCCTGGTCGGCGTCGACCGGATTCAGCGCGCGGCCCGCGGGCTCGGTGGTCACGGACTCGGTCATCACTTCTCCTGATCGTTCGTGGACAGTCCGAAGACACGGAAACGGTGGTGGCGCCGGTCGAGCAGTTGCGCCGCCTGGAGTCGCGCCAGATCGGACACGGCGTGGCGCAGCGCCTGACGCAGGGCGGTGGCGGCCGCGGCGGGATCGCGGTGTGCGCCGCCCGGCGGCTCGGGCAGTACGCCGTCCGCGACGCCGAGTTCGAGCAAGGAGGTCGAGTCCACCCGCAAGGCGGCTGCGGCGCGGGGTGCGGCGGTAGCGTCCTTCCACAGGATTGAGGCGCACCCTTCCGGGCTGATCACCGAATAGACCGCGTTCTCGCAGACGATCACTCGATCGGCCACCGCCAGCGCGAGCGCTCCCCCGCTGCCGCCCTCGCCGGTGACCACGGTGACCACCGGCACGGGTAGCCCGGCGAGCAGTTTGAGTGATTCCGCGATGGCGACGGCCTGCCCCTGTTCCTCGGCGGTCACACCGGGGTAGGCGCCTGCGGTGTCGACCAGGGTGATCACCGGAATGCCCAGCTTGGCGGCCAGGCGCAGCACGCGGGCCGACTTCCGGTATCCGGCCGGGGTGGGCATGCCGTAATTGCGCTGCGCCAATTCGGTTGCGGTGTGACCCTTTTGGGTGCCGATAACCACGACCGGCGCGCCGTCGAGGCGGGCCAGCGCGGTGATCATGGCCGGGCAGTCGGCCGACAAACGGTCGCCGTGTAGCTCCACGAATTCGTCGAACGACGCGGCCAAGTAGTCCAGCGTGGTCGGCCTGGCGAGTTCGCGCGCGGCGCGCACACTCTGCCAGGCGTCGCGCGGGGCGAGCTGGGTCGCGTCGGCGCGGACCGGATTCTCGTCGTCGGCGAACTCGACGGGACGCTTGCTGTCGGCGGCCAGCGCGAGCAGGCGCGCCAGCCGGTCCCGCAGGGCCGAGCGGTGGCAGATCATGTCCACCACACCGTGTTCGAGCAGGAATTCCGCGGTCTGGAAGCCCGCGGGCAGCGTCTCGCCGATGGTCTGCTGGATCACCCGCGGTCCGGCGAAGCCGAGACGCGCGCCGGGTTCGGCGATGATGATGTCGGTGGACGTGGCGTAAGACGCCGCCACGCCCCCGTAGGTGGGATCGGTGATCACCGAGATGGTCAGCACGCCCTCGTCGTCGAGTTCGCGCAGCGCCTGGCTGGTCTTGGCCATCTGCATCAGCGCGAGGATGCCCTCCTGCATGCGGGCGCCGCCGGACGCGGTGACCAGCACCAGCGGCACCCGCGCCGCGAGCGCGGTCTCGGCAGCGCCGGTGACCGCTTCGCCGACGGCCGCGCCGAGACTGCCGCCGAGGAAGCGGAAGTCCATGACCGCCAGCACCAGCGGTGCGCCGCCGATCGTGCCGCGCACGCAACGGATGGCGTCGGGCAGCCCGGTGCGACGGCTCGCCTCGGCATGCCGCTCGGGATAGGGCCGGGAGTCGGTGAAGCCGAGCGGATCGACCGCGGTGGCGGACGGCTGGATGTGCCGCGCCGATCCCGGGTCGAGCAGCGCCTCGATGCGCTGGTCCGCGGTCAGCATGCCGTGCCCGTCGCAATCCGGGCAGACCCGGCCCGCGCGCTCGTAGCGTTTGGCGTAGAGCATGGCGGCGCAGGACGGGCACACCATCCAGGAGGTCCGGGTGTCCGGACCCGTCTCCAGTGCGGTCATCGTTCCTCCCTCGGTCGGGGTACGAAGCGGGCGCAGTCGGCGGGTAGCCGCACGCCCGCGGTGCGCAGCTGGGCGACGCGGGTGAGGTAGGCCGCGCCCAGCATCATCTGGTCGGCGATGTCGGCGACGTGCCGGTTGCGCAGCGCCGCCAGATAACTTCCGGCCGCCCAGTTGTTGAACCCGCCCATCGCGGGCCCGCACCAGATCTGGTAATCGGCGACGCGACCGGCCTCGCCGCGAATGCTCCACCCCGACGACAGCCCCAGATACCACCGGAACACCAGCGCCATCTTGCGTTTCGGGTCCGCGTCCGCGCCGGCCAGCTGGGCCGGATCGCGTTCGGTGAAGTAGCTGACGCAGTCCTCCCACACGGCGTCGAGGGGCCGCTGGAACAGCGTGGCCTCGAGCTCGCGGCGCAGCTCGGCCGGGAACGCGTCGATGCCGTCATAGGCGCGGTAGGTGTCGTAGAGCCGCTGCGCGCGGGTGGCGAACATGGTGCCGCGGCGCAGCACCTGCACCTGGACGCCGAGCTCGAACATGTCCGAGGACGGCGCCATGGCGCAGTCGGCGAAATCCGCCTGAGTGAGCAGCTGTTTGGTGGTGTCGCACTGGGCGGCTTCCACGGTGGCCTGATTCACCGAACCGGTCACCACGTAAGCGGCGCCCAGCGCGAAGGCGGCGGCCGCGGCTGCGGGGGTGCCGATGCCGCCCGCCGCGCCGACGCGGACGGCCGCGGCGGCGGGCACGGTGCGGGCCAGTCGATCCCGTGCCGCGATGAGCTCGGGCAGCAGTACCAGCAGTGGTCTGCGGTCGGTGTGACCGCCGGAGTCGGCTTCGGCCGTGATGTCGTCGGCCATCGGCACCTGTTCGGCGAGCCGCGCCTGCTCGGGCGTCAGGTCACCGGCTTCGACCAGCGCGCGCAGCAGCCGTGCGGGAGCCGGACGCAGGAACGGCTCGGCCACCTCCACCCGGGAGACCTTCGCGATCAGGCGGTGGCGCACCTCGACGCGTCCTCGCCGGTCGACGGCCAGCCCCGCCGCCCGGTAACGCACGACCTCACCGGTGAGGCCCATGAACGCCGACGCCTCCACGCAGCGAACCTGGTACCGCAGGCAGGCGTCGACGATCGCGCGCTCCAAGGCGGGCTCGGAGGGGCTGTGGATGAGATTGCACGCGAACGGTTTTCCGACCAGCGTGCGGCTCAGCTCGGCCAGTGCCGCGTCCACCGCGGCGGGTGGAACGCCCGCCGCGCCGTAGGAGGCGAGGTATCCCGCCCGCGCCATCGCCGAAACCAGAGCGGGCGAGGCGATGCCGTTCGCCATCGCGCCTGCCGCGTAGGCCGCTCGCACGCCGTGGGCGGCGGCGAATCGCCGATCACCGAGCTGCTCGGGCGGCAGCGGAGCCACCGCCGCGAGCACCTCCGCGTGTGCCGCGGTGCGCTCGTCGGACGTCGCGCCCACCCGGCCGTCGTGGCGCACGATCCAGCACGGGCGCGTCAGGTCGGACAGGACGGCGGTGATGCCGTCGGCGGTGTCGGCGAGAGTACCGGCCCGGGACGTGGTCATCAGCGCTCCTCCCGCTCGACGAGTTCGACCGCGAGATCGGTCAGCTCGTAGATGCGCAGCCCCGGCTTCCACAGCGAACCGTCGGCGACGACGGTGACCCCGCGCGGGCCGCGGTGGATCTCCTTGATGTGGGCCTCGAGTTCTACGGTGCCGTCGGTGGGCAGGAACTGCCCGCGGTAGCGCCAGCTGAACGTCCGGCCTGCGGGGATGCGGAAGACCGGATCGCCGATCGTGTCGGCGAATCCGGCGTCGATCATCCACTCTTGGATCGCGTGGATCACCGATTCCACACCGAGCGAGCCAGGGATCACCGGGTCGAGGTGGAAGTGCCGGGCGAAATACCAGTCGGACGGATCGATCTCGCGCAGCGAATGCAGATATCCGGAGTCGAAGCTGCCGCCGCCGTCGACCACCTCGACCCGGTCGATCAGCGCCAGGGTGCGCCTCGAGCACAGGCGGGCGGCCGGGTTCGCGCGGCGGGCGGCGACATCGATGGTGCGCACCCGTGCGCCCGGGTTCTCCGCCAGCCAGCTCGGCGCGGGGCGTCCCGCGTCGAGTCCGGTCTGGTTGGCCAAGGCCTCGTCGCTGAAGTAGCCGAACATGGTCTCGCCGGTGTAGAACGGCTCGCCGTCCACGCTGAGCGTGTAGTCGAAGGTTTGCAGCGACGAACCGGGCAGGATGGTGGTGGACAGCAGCCGAGAGGACTGGCGGATCGTCTTGTCCCGCAAATCGAGCTGCCGCAGCACGGTGGCGGTGCCGCCCAGGTTGCGCAGGCTCAGGGTGGTGCCGGGCTGGGTGAGCGTGGGACCCGCGTAATAGCCCATCAGCAGCGCCGCCTGCAACGAGGTCTCCATGTAGACGAAGTGCGGCATGGAGTCGTTCGCGGTGTCGCCGTAGTACCAGGAGTCGGCGGGTGAGTCGTATTCGGTGGTGTAGGACGCGCCGTCCAGGTTCCCGCGCTTGCCGTCGAAGTCGAGCACCCGGTCGACCAGCAGCAGGCCGCCGGTCGGCAGACGGGTCGCCCGCACCCCGGTGTACTCCGCGAATTCCGGTCCCATGGCGATTCCTTGGTCACCCCGGGCGAGGTGGGCCATGTGGAACTCGTTGAGCAGCAGGCTTTCCGAAACCTGGCCGGGGCCGACCCCGCTGCCCGGACGCTCCACCACCGTGACCGTGACGTCGAGCGCGCCTTCCGCGCCCGCGACGCGGACGGTGCCGGTGACGTACGGCCGGGGCACCAAGTCGAGCGCGGTCACCGTCAGCGTGATCGTGCCGGACGCGGCAACCGCGACCGTACCCGTGCGTTCGGCGACCAGGGAGCTGCCCGACAGCACCAGCGGCAGGCCCAGATACAGCGCGAACACCTCCGCGACCTGCGTCGCCGCCGCGTGCGGGTCGCCCTCGAATCGTGCTTCGACGCTGCCCTTGCCGGAGCCGCCGTACAACTCGATGCGGGTCACCTCGGTGAGCGCGAGCCGGGTCGAACCGCCCAGCCGGGCCGCCGCCACAGTGCCGGGGCGCCGGTACGCGGAGCCGAAGACGCTCAGCTCACCTTCGGCGAGACGGAGCAGGTCCGCTCGATCCAGGCGCGTGCGGTCGGTGCGAGCAGGCGGCTTGAAGGCGGACTCGGCGGCGGTGAATTCGCCCCGGACGCCGGACGCCTCCAGTCCTTCGTGGACGTGACCGGCCGCCTCGGCCGTGACCGACGAACGGCGCAGCGCTCGCTGCCACACCGCCCGTTGCATGGCCAGCTGCGCGCTCAACGCCGCCCGGTGCGCGGCGACGACGCCGGTGCGGATTTCGGCGAGCGGACCGGCCGCACGCGAGGCGGAGCCGTCGGCATGCGCCGCCCGCGCCTCGGGTTGTGTTCCGGTCACCGCGAGACCGGCGGCCGGGGCCGTCTCCGCGTACCCGGCGAACGGGCTCGCCGGCGTGACCGTGTCGTCGGAGCCCGGCCGAAGCGTCGGCGCCTCGTCGACGCCCTCCCCCGTTTCCGCGAGCGCCGTCACCGGATCGAACGGAATCCCGTCGAATTCCAGGGTTGTCATGCCATCCACCGCCTCACCGAGGTCTGGAACTTCTCCGTCAGATCGGGTGTCGTCACCACGGTGACGTCCGAGAAACGTTGCAGTACAGTGCCATCCGCCGTTGTGGCGGTGGCGTCGATCCGGGCGTCGACACGACCGGCGCGCGGGTTGTCCACGGTGAGCACGAACGGCTCGCTCGCGGGCAGTGGCCGGAAGTAGTCGATCCGCCCGGCGCCGAGCGGCAGACAGGCGCTGCCGAGCAGCCGGTGGCCCAGCACGGGCGGCCCCTGCAGGATCAGGTCGGCCAGGACCGGATCGTGCAGCCGCCCGGCGTAGGCTCCGCCCGCCACGGTCGCGGGGGGCAGTTCGCAGTCGAAGACGATCGCGTCGTCCGAGACCGCCCGGACCCGGCGCAGTCCCTGCAACGCGGGCGCGTGGAACTGGACGGCGTCGCGATAGATGGTCGCCTCGCCGACAGAACCACCCGGCACCGGCTTGCGCGGTGGCCGATCCGGCGTTTCGGCGAGCACGAGGGTCGCGCGGAAGTGGACGGCATTCTCACCGCGCACCATCGCCCGCACAGTGGACGCGCCCTCTTCCGGCGCGATTTCCAGTTCCAACTCGTCGAGCGGCCGTTCGAAGACGATGCCTTTGAGCACTTCGAAGTCCCGGACGCCGACCACCGCGCGGCCCGGCAGGCCGCGTTCGGCGAAGTTGATCATCGCGCCGAGCCCGAAGGTCGCGGGCAGCACGATGTGCTCACCGATCCGGTGCGCCGCGATGATCGGGTCCGCGGTGATCCCGGTGATCGTCCGCCGCGCCCGGACTGTGCCGGTGGCGGACGTGGTGTCCGACAACGACTTCGCGGGTCCGATGAGCACGACCGTGTCCGCGGAGCGCGCCTCGGTGAACTGCTCGGTGAACGCCGCCGCGCCCACCTGCGGGTCGAGCAATTCGACACCGCGCGTCCGGAAGTGTTCCCGCAAGGCGGGAGTCACCATGCCGCCGTCCCACGCACCCCAGTCGATCGCGGTGACATGGCAATTCGGCCGATGCGCCCGCAGGCTCACCGCGAATCGGGAGAGCGCCTCGTTCGCTGCCGCGTAATCGGCCTGACCGGCATTGCCGAACAGCCCGGCCACGGAGGTGAACAGCACCAGATGACGCAGGTCGCCGAGCGCGCCGAGCACCGACGCCAGTCCGGCGATCTTGGGATCGAGCACGCGCGCGACCGATTCGGCGGTCTTGTCCGTGATCAGGGAGTCGGCCAGCACTCCCGCTCCGTGCACGACGCCGGTGATCGAGTCCCGCCACGGCGCGAGCGCGGCGGCGACCGCCTGCTCGTCCGTGGCGTCGACCGCGAGGTACTCGGCGCGGGAACTGAGGGCGGTCAGCGTCTCCCGGATCTCGCGTGTTGCGCGGATTCCGGACACGGCACGCTCGATATCGCGCGGCTTCGCGCCGGAACCGGCCAGCGCGCGTACTGCGGCGGCCTTGAGATCGGCATCGGAAACCCCTGCCGCCCAATCCGGTTCGGCGGCCGGTTCGGAACGGCCGAGCAGCACGAAGCGTGCCTCGCTGCGCGCGGCCAGCGCCAGCACGCAGGTTGCCGTGACGCCGCGCGCGCCGCCGGTGACCAACAGGACGTCCTCGGCGGTGAGCACGGTGGCATCCTGCTCCGTGCCCGTGCGCACCGGGAGAACGGTGCGTGCGGGCGCGTGCCCGCTCGGCACCGGAGTCCATCGTCGCGCCGTGGTGTCGATGCCGACCTCGAGCGTGTCGCGAGCCGGATCGAACAGCTCGGCGGTCACGAACTCGGCCAGTTGCCTTGCGGAGCAGGCCGGGTCGACGTCGAGCGCCCGGCAGAACAGCTCCGGCTGTTCGGCGGTCAACGTTTTCACCACGCCGCCGATGCCGCCGAGCAGCGCGTGCTCGGGCTGCGCGGTGCCGTGGAAACCGAGTGCGCCGTCCAGCCGCGTCACCGTCACGAAGGCCGCTCGGTCCGATCCGCCGCGCAGCAGCGGCACAGTACGGCCGGCCAGGAGGATGCCGTCGGTCAGGCGGCGTTGCGCCGACGCCCAGTCGGCGGTGCCGCCCAGCAGGACGAGGCAGAGGTCGAGCGGCTCGCCGTCCAACCCGTCTGCCGAATCCGTCTGTCGCACAGTCCAACCGAGCCCGCTCAACGCTGCCGCGAGCGCGTCCGATCCGGAGTCCGCTTCGCCGGTCAGGTCGACGAGCACCGCCCGCGCCCCGTCCCGGTAGGGCGCTACCGCCCGATCCGGAGCGGGCAGCGCGACCAGTTCGACGGCGTGCCGCGACGTTCCCGCCGCGGCCTCAGCTTTTGGGTGGACATCACCTCCCGCCGTCCCGGCGAGTTCCACCACGATCTGATCCAGCGTGCGGAGCGTGCCCAACTGCTCCGGGCCCAGACTCGGTAGATTCGGAAACCGTTCTTGCAACGCGCCGATCACCTGCACCCGCTTGATCGAATCCACACCCAGATCGGCTTCCAGATCCATCGACGGATCCACCATCTCCACCGGATAACCGGTCTTCTCCGCGACCACCTCGCGCAGCGCGCGCCGCAACGCCTCGTCCGTCACTTCAGCGTCGGCCGGGGCGACCGTGCCGTTCGCCGACGTTCCGGCGTCCTGCGCTCCGAGCAGCTCGGCGATCTGATCCAGCGTGCGAAGCGTGCCCAACTGCTCCGGGCCCAGACTCGGCAACTGCGGAAAGCGTTCCTGCAGAGCGCCGATCACCTGCACCCGCTTGATCGAATCCACACCCAGATCGGCTTCCAGATCCATCGACGGATCCACCATCTCCACCGGATAACCGGTCTTCTCCGCGACCACCTCACGCAGCGCGCGCCGCAACGCCGCACCCGAGACCTGGTCGTCGGTGACCACGTGAGCGGTGCCGTTCGATGTCGCCGACGGCGCGGCCGGGGTCGGCGCGCCGGTGGCGCCGAGCAGCTCGGCGATCTGATCCAGCGTTCGCACCGTGCCCAATTGCTCGGGGCCGAGGTTCGGCAGTTGCGGGAAGCGTTCCTGCAGAGCGCCGATCACCTGCACCCGCTTGATCGAATCCACACCCAGATCGGCTTCCAGATCCATCGACGGATCCACCATCTCCACCGGATAGCCCGTCTTCTCCGCGACCACCTCACGCAGCGCGCTGCGCAACGCGTCGCCGGTCACCTGGTCGGCGGGAGCAGCGTGCCCGTTCGTCGCCGGAGCGGGCGCCGCGCCGGGTTCCGGGGCGGGAGCGCGGTGTTCGTCCACGACCATGGCGGTGGCCAGCGGCCGTCGTACCGGCGCGGGCTCGATCGCCGCGCGCGGGGCGGGCGCGGGGCGCGTGACCTGCGTCGATGACCGTGACACCGGCGCGAAGCCGCTCCCCAGCTCGACCAGCTGAGCGAGCACCTCGCTGGCCCGCGCGTGGCTGTGGCTGATCGCGACACCGTGTTCCTTGACCGCTTCGATGGCCCGGACGGTGGCGGCGTCGAGCCTGCCGTCACCGAGCGCGCCGGCCAGATCGCGGGCCATGTCCAGCTGGCCGTCCAGGAACTGGCGGTGCGTGTGCAGGTGCTGGACGAGCGCGCTCTCCAGCGCGTCCGAACCGGTGTCGGCGGGCTGCGGTGTGGGGTACACGGGTGTCTCCGTTGCTGCGGTGGAAGCGGTGGGCACGGCCCGCTGCTCGGCGGGCTGGTGATCGACCACGCTGTCGACCGGAGCGGGAGCCGCCGCGAGCACGCTGAGCCGGTATTCGGCGTCGAGCGCGGCGGCGTAGGACTTGCGCCGGGTGTCGGGCACGTATTCCGGCGCCGACATCGTCACCGTCATGGTGCGACCGGTGACCGCCGCCTCCGGCTCCGGCGCGGTGTGGCGGTTGATGCCGTGCAGGCCGAACCCGAGCACGGCCAGGCGCACCGCCGCGCGGGTCAGCGCGAGATCGCTGTTGCCGATCGGGCCGGAGTCGGTCGCGATGACGACCACGTCGTCGCCGAGGGTGCGCCGCACCAGCGAGGTCAGCACCTGCTTCGGCCCGAACTCCACGAACACGGTGCAGCCCGCGTCGCGCATCGCGGTGAGCGCGGCCACGAATTCGACCGGCTTGCCGAGCTGTTCGGTCAGCACGGCCCGGTTGGCCGCCACGTCGTCGCCGTAGCGGGCGTCCGGCGTGTTGGCGAAGACCGGAGCGTCCGGCGCGCCGATGTGCACCTCGGTGATCGCGGCGGCGAACGCCGCGGTGGCGTGAGCGACATAGGGCGTGTGGAACGCACCGGACACCGGCAGCGAACGGGTCGCCACGCCACGCTCACCGCAGCGCGCGACGACGGCCGCGATCCCCTCCGCACCGCCGCCGACCACGACCTGGTCGGGCGCGTTGTGATTGCAGATCCAGACGTCCTCGACACCGTCGAGCAGTTCCTCGGCGGTCTGCCGGGACGCACCGAGCGCCACCATGGTGCCCGCCTCGACACCCGGCTCAGGCGTCATGGCCACGCCGCGAGCGCGAGCCAGCGCGAAGAAATCGGCCGTGCTGAGCGCACCCGAGGCCCACAGCGCGGTCAGCTCACCGAAGCTGTGCCCGAGGTACCCGTCGGCGTGGAAGCCGTAGTCCGACAGCGCCGTGAACTGTCCTGCGGACAGCGCGCCGATCGCTGGCTGCGCGAATTCCGTTCCGCGCAAGACGCTTTCCTGCTCCGCCGCCACGTCGTCGTCGAACGCGGGCGGCGGGAAGACCACCGACGACAACCGCACCGGCGCGCCCGCGAACACCTCGTTGGCCGCGTCGAACGCCGCGCCGACCGCGGGATTGTTCACCGCCGCGTCCAGCCCCATGTCGACGTACTGGCTGCCCTGCCCGGCGAACAGCGCGCCCGCCTTGCGATCCGGCAGTGCGGCGGCGCGGAAGTACACGCCCTCGGGGTGCTCCCAGTCGGCGGCGTCGGGGTTGCGGACCAGTTCGTCCACCGCGAGCGAACGCAGATGCGCGGCGTTCTCCTCGTCCACCGAGACGAACCCGATGCGCGCGTGATCCTCCGGGATCTCGCCCCCGTCGGACGGCGCGACGCTGCGCACCGCATCGATCAGTCCGGACACGTCGGGCGCGTGCCACAGGTGCGCGCGGGCAGTGCGGTGCAGCACCGGGTGCGCGGCGCGGTCGGCGTCCGCCTCCTCGAGCACGACGTGGAAGTTGGTGCCGCCGAAGCCGAATGCCGAAGCAGCCGCGCGGCGCACCGGG
This sequence comes from Nocardia sichangensis, assembly GCF_047200615.1. Classification (NCBI taxonomy): domain Bacteria; kingdom Bacillati; phylum Actinomycetota; class Actinomycetes; order Mycobacteriales; family Nocardiaceae; genus Nocardia; species Nocardia sichangensis. The sequence continues at coordinate 83,366 of NZ_JBJZOK010000010.1, read as the reverse complement.
CGCTGCGGGTCACGGATCCACGGACGCGTGCGGGTGTTCACGTAGTACGGCGCGTCGACGGCGGCGATCTCGGCGTTGGGCGCCGAGACGTTGATGGTGCCGGGCAGCACCTTCTGGTGCAGCGCCAGCGCCAGTTTCATCACGCTGGCGGTGCCCGCGGCGCCCTTGGTGTGCCCGATCTGCGACTTCACGCTGCCGAGGGCGGCGAAGGCCCGCTCCGGCGTCGCGTCGGTCAGCAGCTCCTTCAGCGCGGTGAGCTCGGTCTTGTCGCCGACGGGCGTGCCGGTGGCGTGCGCTTCGATGAGCGCGACATCGGCGGGCGAGATCTCGGCGTCGGCGTAGGCCCGGTCCAGCGCGACGCGCTGGCCGCCCGCGCGCGGGGCGTAGATGCTCTTGGCGCGGCCGTCGCTGGAGGAGCCGAGTCCGCGGATGACGGCGTAGATCCGGTTGCCGTCGCGGCGCGCGTCCTCCAGTCTGCGCAGCGCGAGCATGGTGATGCCCTCGCCGAGCAGCGTGCCGTTGGCGTCGGCGGAGAAGGGACTGATCTGCCCGCTGGACGACAGCGCCCCGACCTTGCTGAAGCACAGGTAGATGAAGATGGTGTTCTCGGTGTCCACGCCGCCGGTGATCATCATGTCCGCGCGGCCGTCCTGCAGTTCGGCGATGGCGGTGCGCAAGGCGGCCAGCGAGGCCGCGCACGCCGCGTCCACGGTGCAGTTGATGCCGCCGAGGCCGAGCCGGTTGGCCACCCGGCCCGCGGTGATGTTGGCCAGCAGGCCGGGGAACGAATTCGCCTCCCACGGCGCGAAAGCCGCGACGAACCGATCGGCGATGGCGTCGGCGTCCGCGTCGGACAGACCGACCGAGCGCGCCGCCTCCTTCAGCACCGGCGTGGACAGCCGCGCGGCCAGCGGGTGCATCAGCGGCACCGGGCCGGTGGTGCCGAGGACCACGCCGGTGCGGCCGGCGTCGTACCAGGCGGAGTCCACCGCGCCCGCGTCGCGCAGCAGGTCACGCGCGACGCCGAGGCTGAGGGTCTGCATGGTGCTGGTCACTTCGAGCTGGTTGGGCGGCAGACCGAATTCCAAGGGGTCGAACTCGATGTCGGGCAGGAACGCGCCCCGGCGCGAGTAGGTCTTGTCCGGCGTCGCGGGGTCGGGATCGAAGTAGTCGTCGAGGCTCCAGCGCGACCCGGGGACCTCGGTGGTGCAGTCGACGCCGTCGACGATGTTCTGCCAGTACTCTCGATGATTGTGGGCGTTGGGCAGCAGCCCGGACATCCCGACGATGGCGATCGGGTTGCGCGCCAGGCGTCTGTCGTCTGTCACGGAAATTCCTCTCGAACCGGGTGGATGGTCAGGCGGCCACGGTCGTCGCGGTGCGCGACGCGACGAGTTCGGCGACGCTCGCGGCGAACCGGTGGTGGCCCAGCGAACTGGGGTGCAGACCGTCGGCGGTCCACATCTCCGGCCGCTCCCATTCGGGTTGGGTGGCGATGTCCAGCAGCAGCGTGCCGGTGTCGGCGGTGACGTCCGCGAGCACCGCGTTGGCGAAGGCGAACCGCTCGCGCAGCAGCGCGCGGAAGCCGTCGGGCACGGGCAGCCGGGCCGGGATGTCCGGGTAGCTGGCCGTGAACACGGTCGCGCCGCCTGCCCGCAGGCCGCCGAACAGCTCGGCGAGGTTGCGGGCGAAGCGGTCTTCGGCGAAATCGCTTACCAGGTCGTTCACGCCGACCACGACGCCGAACAGGCCGGAACGGCCCGAAAGCGCCACGCGCAATTGACGTTCCAGCACGACAGCGGTCGTCGCGCCGTGCTCGCCGAGATTGCGCACCGCCGCGGGCCGCAGCCCGAGCTGGCCGCCGAGACGCGGAACCCAGCCACGGTAGCCGCCCCCGGGCGCGGCGTCGCCGCGCCCTTCGACGAAGCTGTCACCAAGCGCGGTCAGCACGGGCGCGCTCATGCGGTCACTCCGTCCTTGCTGACGTGCCTGGCCGCCGCCGGGAAGTCCACCTTCTCGTACAGTGCGGCCAGCTCCTGCTCGCCGAAGTACTTGTCCGGCGAGTAGATTCCCGCGATCAGCCCGAAGAAGTGCTTGGTGTAGTCCGCGTCCAGCGACGTCGCGCGGAACACCGAGTCGTAGTACGGGGTCAGCGACAGCTCCGAGATGCTCAGCGTCAGTTCGTAGGTGCTGGCGCTCTGCGCGTCGCGCTCGCGCTGATACTCCGCCAGCGCCTCGTCCATCGGACGCGAACCGGACAGGCCTTCGTCCACGTGGTCGGCGAGCAACTGCGCGTACTTGAACGCGTCGGTGATGCCCCAGCCGGTGAACGGATCCTTGTGGTAGGCGGCGTCGCCGACCAACGCCCAGCCGGGGCCGTGCGACGCGCGGCGGTAGTTGTCCGGGTACAGCATCGGGCGGAACTGCTCCACCCGCTTGCCGGTGTCGCGCAGGCGAGCGCCGATCTCCGGGTCGACCTGGTCGACGATCTCCTGCACGCCGGCGTCGGGGTCGGCGCGGAACTCGCGGAACCGGTCCCGCTTGCGCATGACCGCGACCAAGGCCAGATCGTCGTTGGTCGGCCAGGACGCGAACTGCTGCTCGCCGAATCCGGTGCGGTGCTGCATCCCCCAGTCGACGCCCTCGTAGTAGGAGTAGTAGACGAAGCACGCCGCCGGCGAGCCCTCGTACTCCTGTGCGCCGACGGCCTTGGCCACCAGCGAGTTCGAGCCGTCGGCGCCGATCACCAGCTCGGCGCGGAACTCTTGCTCGGCGCCGTCGCCGATCGCCCCGCGGATGCCGGCCACGCGGTCACCTTCGAAGACCAGTTCGGAGACGGTGAAGCCCTGGATCACCTCGACGCCGGAGTTGCCCGCGGCCTCGACCAGGATCTTGTCCAGCACCGTGCGGCGCGGGCAGTAGACGGCGTCGATGCCGTCGGCGGCGGTATCGGCGAAGCCCTTGATCACGATGTCGGTGTAGGAGAAGTTCAGGTGGCGGATCGCCGGAACGCCGGTGGCGACGACCTCGTCCAGCAGGCCCCACGACTTCAGGAAGCCGAGCCCGGCCTGGTGGATGTAGTGGGTCGAGGGGGTGTCGCTGGGGAAACTCGCGCGGTCGACGGCGAGCACCCGGTAGCCCTTCCTGGCCAGCAACATGGCCAGCGGGGCGCCCGCGACCCGGGTTCCGACAACGATGACGTCGTACATGTTTCGCATCACTTTCCGGTAGTCGAATTCCGATTCGAGTCTGTGGCCGTGCCTGGCGCTCGACCACCGCGCCGGGCCCTGATTCATCGGCCGATCGGCCGCGGCTATCGTGTGGGCCGCGGCGCGGAATACAGCAGTTCGATATCCGCCGCGTAGACTTCGGCGATCGCGGCGCGGCGCAGTTTTCGTGACGAAGTCGACAATCCGTCCTCGACGGTGAAATCTCCGTCCACGATCCGAAATGCCCGAATCGATTCCGCGCGCGAGACGAGCGAATTCGCGTCGTCGACCGCCGATTGCACGGAGGCGGTGAGATCGCCGTCCGGCGCGGTGGCGCGCCAGCGCCGCACCTGCGCCTGATCCAGAGTCACCAGGGCGGTCACGAAATCGCGGCCGTCGCCGAGCACCATGCAGTTGGACACCAGCGGATGCAGCCGGATCCGGTCTTCCAGCGGCGTGGGCGCCACGTTCTTGCCGCCGGAGGTCACCAGGATCTCCTTCTTACGCCCGGTGATCCGCAGGAATCCGTCGTCGTCGATTTCGCCGAGGTCGCCGGTGTGCAGCCAGCCCTCCGGGTCCACCGGCGACTGGCTCGCCGCCGCGCCCCAGTACCCCGGCGACACGTGCGGTCCGCCGACCAGCACCTCGCCGTCGTCTGCGGCGATGGCCACCGAGGTCCCCGGGATCGGCCTGCCGACCGTGCCGAGCCGGTTGGTCTCGGGGGCGCTCACCGTCACGGCGGTGGCGGCTTCGGTGAGGCCGTAGCAGTTGAGCAGCTCCACGCCGAAGGCCGCGTAGAACCCGACCGTCGAATCGTCCAGCGAGGCGCCGCCGGAGATGACGTAGCGCAGCTCACCGCCGAGCGCTGCCGCCACCGGGTGCGTCGACGGCTCCGGCGTGGCTCGCGCCCGCATCAGGTCGAGACCGCGCTCCACCGCCTCCCGCTCCTCGGTCTCGGTGAGCAGGGTGCGGCAATACTTCCGAATCTTCTCCAAGCCGTAGGGAATCATCGCGAGGAAGGTCGGCCGCACGGCGGGCAACGTGGGCACCAGGTCCGGAATGCCGGGCAGCAGATGCGTGCGGCTGCCGCCGAACAGGCAGGCGAACAGGATGGTCTGGCCGAAGACGTGCGACAGCGGCAGGGCCAGCACGGTGGTCCCGTCGAACATGGCACCGGTGCGGCGCACGGTGTTCGACGAGGACACGAACATGTTGCGATGGGTGATCAGGCAGCCCTTCGACACGCCGGTGGTGCCGCTGGTGTAGACGATCATCGCCAGGTCGTCCGGCCGGACCGCGGCGATGCGCGCGGCCAGGCCCGGATCGACCGCGCCGGTGGTCCAGTCCGCGATCTGCTCGAAGGCCCAGACCTCACCCGCGCCGGCCGCGCGCAGCCGCTCGGCGTCCTCGGCGCTCTCGGCGGCGAAATACGCGCTTCCGCTGTCGCTCAGGATGTGCTCGATCTGGCTCGGTGACGAGGTGGGGTAGACCGGCACCACCACCGCGCCCAGGGCCAGCAGCGCGCAATCCAGCAGCACCCAGGACAGATTCGTGCGGCCGAGCACCGCGACCCGATCACCCGCCGCGACGCCGCGCTCGGCCAGAGCCGAGGCCAGGGCACGGGCCCTGCGGTCCACCTCGGCGCTGGTGAGCCGCGTTCCGTCGGCGTCGCACAGCGAAAGCCGGTCCGGGTGCTCGGCAGCCGCGCCGGAAATCACCGAGTACAAACTCGCCGAGTCCGGCAGATCGAAACCATTCTCACCGACCGACACTGCGATGACAGACACTGTGTTCACAATGTCGAATTATGGTCGGCGGCACGGAATTACCGCGCCGCCGACATCGCGGTTCCTACCGCGCGAATGTCATCACCTATCGACGTGGTCAGGCCGATACCGCGCGGGCAATATCGATTTGCGCCGGTTCCGGAGAATCGATGCAATCCAGGAAAAAGCCGACCGCCGGATTCGGCTCGTCCGCACGCCACACCGCGTACAAATCGAGCGTCGGCACCGGATCGAACAGTTTCACCGCGACCGAAGCCGTTCCCGGTCCGCCCATGCCCATCGAAATCGCCCGCGGCAGCGAGGCGAAGCCCACCAGCGGGCGCACCGAGACCATGTGCGCCGTCGCACCCGGGTCGTCGGCGGTCTGCGCCACGGCGAGGGAGATCCTGGAATCCGCCGCCGCCCGGAAGATCGAGTCGTACATGGCCGGACACTGTTCCCTGGCGAAGAGCACACATTCCTGGCCCTCCAGTTCGGCGAAGGGAACGCCGGGCCGGTCGGCCCACCGATGCCTGCGCCCGACCACCGCGACCAGTGGCACCCGGTGCAGCAACCGCCGGTACCGGAAGTCGGTCGTACTGGGATGGCCGTACACGAGGGCGAGGTCCAGCGACCCGTCGGAGAGCGCCGCCAACTGCGGGCCCGTGCGCTTCTCCCACAGCGACACCACGATGTCGGGATGTCGCTCCGTCATCCTGGTGAGCGCCTCCGGCAGCACGTGTCTGCTGGCCGGAAGGTTGTACCCGATGTTGAGGGTGCCCGCCCGCCCTTCGGCGGTCGCCTTCGCGGCCTGGGCCGCGCGGTCCATCTGCGCCACGATGAGCCGGGCCTGACTCTCGAACTCCCGGCCCGCCGGGGTCAGTTTGACCTCATGCGAGTTGCGTGCGACCAGTTGCACGCCGAGCGATTTCTCCAGCTTCTGCAGCTGGGCACTGAGACTGGGCTGCGTGAGATGCAAGCGCTGCGCTGCGCGGCCGAAATGCAGCTCTTCGGCAATCGTGATGAACGAAACCAGATGTCGGAACTCCATGCCGCCGGCTCCTTTTTCCGCGTACCGGAAACGGTAGCGCCACCAAGTAACCGAGGATGAACCGAGATCGGACGAACGACACCGAAATCGTAGCCGATCGGTGAACTGCCGCCGAAGGGAGGAGAGGGTGTGCTACTCGCGCCCGTGACCATCCAGCTTCCCCGAAACCCCGCCGGAGGGCAACTCGAAAGACGGAAACTCGGTGTGGGGCAACCGCGCTGCCACCGCGGCGCGGGCCGGGGCACTAGCCGAAATACTGGTGGAACCACGCCGTCAGGTCGGCTTCGCTCTTCGGCCCCGGTTCCGGGTGATCGGCGCGCAGCGTGCAGAAATTCCCGATGACCGCGTACTTCTGATGGATCACCAGCAGACAGTTCGGGCCGAGCGCCGCGTCGGTGTTCGGATAGCAGAAATAACGGCCGAGGACTTTGCCGTCCTGTCGCCAGACATCGTCACCTTGGTCGCCGCGACCGCAGACATGGCCGGAGAACTGCGCGCGGTCGGCCTCGTACAGTGCCGTCGCGGACTCCGGGTTCAAGAGGCCGAAGAACTCCGCGGCCGGAAATCCGGCCTTCGTCCCGCAGGCCAGCGCCGCGGCCACCGGACCGGGCGGCGGGTCGGCGTGGCGGCAGTTGGCCGGCCCGAAATCACCGGCCAGATGGTTCAGCACCGCATGATCGGCCTGCGTGAAATAGTCGGGATCGCGGGCGACGTCGGAGGTGCGGAACCCGAGGCGGTTACGCACGGCGGCATAGTCGCGGTACGGCTGCTCGTCGGGGTTCCAGATGTACACCGCGGCCGCCGAAGCCCGCTCGTCCGTGAGCAGCAGCGCGGGCCGCGGCGCGGCGGGATCGTCCATCTTGCTCTCGAAACACGACTTGCGGCCGACTTCCACGCCGTCGCGCAGCATCGGCCCGTCCGGCCCCGGCGGATCTCCCGGGCAGTTGTGTCCGTGCAGCGCGGTCAGCAACGACGACGTGTAGCCGCGCAGTTGGTCGACGGTGCGAAACCGCAGGAATCGCGCCACGGGGTCGCTCGCCGCCGGATTCGCGGCGCAGAACACGACGGCGACCGTGGGAGCGTCGGGAGTCTCGTGCACACAATTCGCGCGTTTGTAGCCGGAGGGGCCGACCAGCGAGAGCAGTTCGACGTCCGCGCCGTTCGGCGCGCTCGCGTCGGGCACGGCGGTGCCGGAGGTAGGCCGGACCAGCTCCCAGCCCAGGAAGCCGAGCGTGGCGGCGAGCAGCACGACGCCCAGCAGGGCGAGCACACGCAACAACCGACGGCGGTGTGGCCGCCTCGGGCGGTGACCGCGGCCCGCCGCGCTCGACCGGTCCTCCGGACTACCCGCACCGGCAGGCGCGTCCGCGGTCTCCAGCGACTCCGACGGGCCCGTAGCCGGGCCCGCCACGACCGCCGCCTGCGCCGCCGCCCCCAGATCACCCGCGGTGCCGTACCGCGCCTGCGGATCTTTGGCCATGCCGCGCGCGACGACGTCGTCCAGCCGGAGGGGCAGGCCGGGACGGTGCGAGTGCGGCTGCGGCGGCGGCTCGAACAGGTGCGCGGAGATGATCTGCGCTTCGGTGTCGCGGGGGTACGGCCGCGAACCGGTCAGGCACTCGTACAGCACGCAGGTCAGGGCATAGATGTCGGCGGCGGGGGTGACCGTGCGAGAGTGGAACCGCTCGGGCGCCATGTAGTGGAACGACCCGATCGCCGAGCCGGTGCCGGTGAGACTTTCCCCGGTCGCCGACTGCGCGATCCCGAAGTCCACGAGATAGGCGAAGCCGTCGGGGGTGAGCAGGATGTTGTCCGGTTTGACGTCGCGGTGCACCAGGCCGTCGGCGTGCGCGGCGTCCAGCGCTGCGGCGATCTGCCGGATGATCGCGACCGCCCGCTCCGGCTCCAGCGGCCCCTGCGCCTTCAACAGCGCGCGCAAGCTGTCGCCGCCGACCAAGCGCATGTCGATGTAGAGCCGGCCGTCGATCTCGCCGTAGTCGTGGATCGGGATGATGTGCGGTTCCTGCAGCCGCGCCGCGACGTGCGATTCGCGCCGGAATCGTTCCCGGAACACCGGGTCGTCGTGCAACCGCTCCGGCAACACCTTCAGCGCGATGACGCGATCCTTGACGGTGTCATAGGCCTCGAACACTTCCCCCATGCCGCCACGACCGATGAGGCGATCCAGGCGATACGGCCCGAATCGCGACCCCACCTCGAGCGTCTGACGTCGCGTCGTCATCTCGTCCTCCGTGACGGGGACCCGGACTTCCGGGGGTCGTGCCCCGGCTTCCCGCGCTCAACTGTAGAGCCCGGCGAACCCCTTCGGCGGACGTATCGCACAGCGGGCCGGTCAGCGGCCGGAAGCCATCAGCGCAGGTCCCAGCGCGGTGGGGCCTCCAATGCCGCGAACCGATGCCGGTTGCCGCCACGGTCGTGGCGATCATCGCGACGACGCGAACCCGTCGCGGTGGTCGCCACCGGCAGCCGTCGTCAACCGGATGCCTCTGGCTTACGCGGGCGGCGGTGCAGGGCGAGCTGGATCTCCAGCAGCAGGCGGTCGGCGGGGTCGTCGAGATTCATGCCGAGGATGTCCTCGACCCGGCGCAGCCGGTAGCGCAGCGTGTTCGGATGCACGCACAGTGCCGCGGCGGCGTCGCGCACGTCGCCGTGTTCGCGCAGATAGGTCTCGACGCTGTCGCGCAGGTTCGCGGAATGCTTGCGGTCGTAGTCGAACAGTGCGCCGAGCCGCGGATCGCGCAGTTCCGCCCGCGCTGCCACCAGATCGAGCACCTCGCCGAGCAGCACCGCGGTGCGCGCCTCGGCGAGGGTGGTCACCCGGCTCGCGGGCGACGCGGCGGTGCGGTCGAGGACCCGATCGACCTCGGCGCGCGCGTCGGCCACCCGGCCGAGATCGGGCACCGGGCAAGCGATCGCGGCCCGCAGCGACAGCGACCCCTTCGCGTCGAAGTGCTCGATCAACTGACGTGTCCAGGCCGTCACCGCCTGCTCGGATCGGTAGCCCGGCAGCAGCACGTAGACGCGGTCACCGATCGCGGTGGTCACCGAGTCACCGCGAAAGGAACTGGCACGCAACCGGAGTACGCCACCCAGCGCGGCCCGGTCGGCGCCGGACGCGTGCTCGCCCGACGCGAGCGCGAAGCCGATCACCGCGGCCGGACCGGTCGACGGCAGATGCAGCGCGTTCGCCACTGCCGCGGCGTCGACCGCCGCACCCGCGCCGAACAGCCGGCGGATCAGCAGCGCCTCGGTGGTGGGCGCGTCCAGGCTCCGGGAGATCAGGCGTCCCGCGACGGCCGCCGCGCCGCGCAGGATCTCCGCCGCGTCCGGGTGGAACGGCCGATCCCCCTGCTGCAGCCAGATCGCGCCGAGCACGCGCGGAGCGCGTGCCCGCGCGTCGGTGGGTCGGCGTATCCCGATCGCCAGCCTGCGCTTGATGTTCAACTCGTCGTGGGCGGGCACGTCGACGATCTCGTCTGTGTCGCGCAGCCGATCGAGCACGCCCCACTGCCGCAGCAGGCTCAGGTACTCCGGCGGTCCTTCCCGGCCGAGGATCGATCGCACACGCAACTCGTCGGCGGTCTCGTCGGACGCCGAGTACGCGAGCACATGCGACTGCGGGTCCTCGATCGACACCATCCCGCCCGCGTGGTCCGCGATCATCTGCGCCAGCGCGAACAGGTCGATGTCCGCGGCGACTTCCTCACCATCCCCGCCCACGTTCCCGTCCTTCGGCCAACTCGACAACGCATTTGCCTCATCTTTGTCCAATCGGCTCATTGTCCGGACAGTTTTCCGGTGTTGACTTCCCATTACCAAAAATTCATCTGACAACTGGAGGTTCCATGGACGCCGTCGTGTCCCCGCCCCCGCCGGTCAACGAGCCGGTGGGCAGCTTCGCGCCGGGCACGGCGGAACGCGAGCGCCTGCGGACGAAGCTGGCCGATCTGGCCGCGACCCCGACGGAGGTCACCCACGTCATCGGCGGTGTGCATCGGCACGGCTCGGGCGAACGCGTCACGGTGACGCAGCCGCACCGGCACGCCGCCGTGCTCGGCACGCTCACCACGGCCGGGCCCGGCGAGGTTCGCGACGCCATCGCGGCGGCCGCCGCCGCGGCACCGGGGTGGCGTGCGCTGCCGTTCGCCGAGCGCGCCGCGATCTTCCTGCGCGCCGCGGACCTGCTGGCCGGGCCGTGGCGCGAAACCATCGCCGCCGCAACGATGCTGGGCCAGTCGAAGACGGCCTACCAGGCCGAGATCGACACCCCCTGCGAGCTGGTGGACTTCTGGCGTTTCAATGTGCACTTCGCTCAACGGATCCTGGCGGATCAGCCGATCTCGGCGCCCGGAGTGTGGAATCGGATGGACTACCGGCCGCTCGAGGGATTCGTCTACGCGATCACGCCGTTCAACTTCTCCGCCATCGCGGGCAACCTGCCCACCGCACCCGCGCTGATGGGCAACACCGTGGTGTGGAAACCGGCTCTCACCCAATCGGTGGCGGCGTACTGGACGATGAAGCTGCTAGAGGCGGCGGGGCTGCCGCCAGGCGTGATCAACATGGTGCACGGCGCGGGCCCCGAGGTGTCGGAGGTGGCACTGGCCGACCACCGGCTCGCCGGCATCCACTTCACCGGATCCTCCGCGACCTTCCGCCACCTCTGGCGCACCGTCACGGCGCATCTCGACCGCTACGACTCCTACCCGCGCATGGTCGGCGAGACCGGCGGCAAAGACTTCGTCGTCGCGCACAGCTCCGCCGATCCGGACGTACTGAGTACGGCCCTGATCCGCGGCGCGTTCGACTACCAGGGCCAGAAGTGCTCGGCCGCCTCGCGCGCTTTCCTGCCACGATCGGTGTGGGACCGGATGGGCCGCGAGTTCATCGACCGGGTGGCCGGGCTCAGCTACGGCGACATCACCGATTTCGGTCACTTCGGCGGCGCCCTCATCGATCGGCGGGCTTTCGACAAGAACACCGAAGCCCTCGCGCGCGCCAAGGCGACCCCGAGCCTGACCATCGCCGCGGGCGGCCACGCCGACGACAGCATCGGCTATTTCGTCGAGCCGACCGTCCTGCTCGGCGACGACCCGGCCGACGAGGCGTTCCGCACCGAGTACTTCGGCCCGATCCTGGCCGTGCACGTGTACGACGATTCGGTCCGTGGCTCGTTCGAGTCCGTGCTCGACCTGATCGACCGTGGTTCGCCCTACGGCCTGACCGGCTCGGTCATCGCCCGGGATCGCACGGCGATCGCCACGGCCGCCGACCGGTTGCGCTTCGCGGCAGGCAACTTCTACATCAACGACAAACCCACCGGCGCGGTCGTCGGCCAGCAGCCGTTCGGCGGGTCGCGCGCGTCCGGCACCAACGACAAGGCAGGCTCGGCACAGAACCTGCTGCGCTGGACCTCCGCTCGCACGATCAAGGAAACCTTCGTCCCCGCGACCGACCACCGCTACCCGCACCAGGAGTTGTGATGGCCTTCTCCGGACTGCTGCGGCCCGCCGTGCTGGCGGCCTCCCGCTCCCCGCGCGTGGAGCGCGCGATCACCCGCATCCCGGCCACCAAGAAGGTGGTCGACCGTTTCATCGCGGGCGAGACCGAGGGCGACGCGGTCGCCGCGACCTCGGCGCTGCTCGGCTCCGGCCGCTCGGTCACCATCGACTACCTCGGCGAGGACACCACCGATCTCGACAGCGCCCGCGGCACCGTCGTGCACTACCTGCGGCTGCTGTCGGCGCTGGCGGAACTGCGGGCCGTGAACGATGCTCCGGTGCCGCAGCTGGAAGTGTCGCTCAAGCTTTCCGCGCTGGGCCAGGCGCTCCCGCAGAACGGATACGCGATCGCCCGGGAGCACGCCTACGAGATCTGCACGGCGGCGAAGTCCGCCGGGGTCTGGGTGACCGTCGACGCCGAAGACCACACCACTACCGACGCGACGCTGGCGATCGTGCGCGAGCTGCGTTTGGACTTCCCATGGCTCGGCACGGTCTTGCAGGCCTATCTCAAACGCACCGAGGAGGACTGCCGCACCTTCGCGGGCCCGGGATCGCGGATCCGCTTGTGCAAGGGCGCCTATCGCGAACCCGCGTCGGTGGCCTATCAGAGCCGTTCCGCCGTGGACGAGTCCTATCTCCGGTGCCTGCGGGTTCTGATGGAAGGCAAGGGCTATCCGATGATCGCCACGCACGACCCTGCGCTGATCGATACCGCGCTGCGCCACGTGCGGGAAAGCGGCCGGAAATCAGGCGATTTCGAGTTCCAGATGCTGCACGGCATCCGCGACACCGAACAGCGGCGCCTGGCCGGAGTGGGCCACACACTGCGCGTCTACGTGCCCTACGGAGACCAGTGGTACGGCTACTTCATGCGCAGGCTGGCCGAGCGCCCCGCCAACATCGCGTTCTTTTTGCGCTCCTTCCGCGACCGCTGAGCGGGAGCGCGGACGGACGAAGCCCACTGAACCGAGTCACCAGCACTGGCACGCTTTTCGCCGCCACTTGCGGCGCCACGCGACCATACTGGCGGAACACACGGTTTCGACCGAGTACGTGCCGTCGGCGCTGGAGAAAACGAACACAGCTTTAAGGAACAGCATGGTCCTCGCTCACCTACGCGCCCAGATGACGCGCCGAAAGCCGCTCGGCGAGGTCGACGACGAAGCCGCCGCGGCCGACGAGCAGTTGTCGCGGTCGCTCGGCCTGTGGCAGCTCACCGCGATCGGTGTCGGCGGCATCATCGGCGCGGGCATCTTCACCTTGGCGGGCGCGGTGGCGCACTCGGTCACCGGGCCTTCGGTGTTGATCTCGTTCCTCATCGCGGGTGTGGCCAGCGCCGCCGCCGCGCTGTGTTACGCCGAGTTCGCCGGGATGGTGCCCAAGGCCGGGTCCGCCTACACCTACGGATACGTGTCGCTCGGCGAGATCGCGGGCTGGTTCATCGGCTGGGATCTGCTGCTGGAGTACGTCGCGGTCGCGGCGGTGGTGGCCATCGGCGTCTCCGGCTACTTCAAATTCCTGCTGGAACAGGTCGACATCGCAGTGCCGGATTGGATGCTGGGCGCGGCGGGAACGGGTGACGGCCACGTCGTCGACGTGTTCGCCATGCTGTTCTGCCTCGGTACGGCCTGGCTGCTCTCGCGCGGCATCCGCAGCGTCGGCCGGTTCGAGACCGTCGCCGTCGGCATCAAGGTGGCCCTCGTCGTGCTGATCATCGCGCTCGGCGTGTTCCACATCGACAGCTCGAACTACACCCCCTACTTCCCGTTCGGCACGGGCGCGGTGTGGACGGGCGCGGCCACCGTCTTCTTCGCCGTGTTCGGCTACGACGCGATGAGCACCGCCGCCGAGGAGTCCACCGAGGGCAAGAAGCATCTGCCGAAGGCGATCATCTATTCACTGGCCATCGCCATGGTCCTCTACGTCCTGGCAACCCTGGTGCTCACCGGCATGCAGAAGTACACCGAGATCAGCCCGACCAGCGGGTTCTCCACCGCGTTCGAATCGGTCGGGCAGCCGGGTGTCGCGAACATCATCGCGATCGGCGCCATCATCGGCATCGTCACCGTGGTGCTCACCTTCATGCTCGGCGTCACCCGCGTGTGGTTCGCCATGAGCCGCGACGGCCTGCTGCCGGAATGGTTCGCCAAGACCCATCCGGTCCGGAAGGTGCCCACCAGAGTGACCTGGATCGTCGGGATCGGAGCCGCGCTGATGGCCGGTCTGCTGGACATCACCGTGGTGGCCGAACTGACCAATATCGGCATCCTGATGGCGTTCATCGTGGTGTCCGTAGCCGTGATCGTGCTGCGGCGCACCCGCCCCGACGAGCCGCGCGAGTTCCGCCTGCCGTTCATGCCGGTCGTGCCGCTGATCGGCATCGGGTTCTCGGTGTATCTGATCTGGTCGCTGCCGTGGGAGACCTGGGCGCGTTTCGTGATCTGGCTGGTCGTCGGCCTGATCGTCTACTTCACCTACTCGCGCACCCATTCCAGGCTCGAGCGGCCCCGGCCCGCCGCGGCGGAAGGCCCGGCGACTTCCTGACCACGCGGGCCGTCGGCGGGTACACCATTGCGGAAAGGTCGCTCGACTGCTTACGGTCGAAAACGTCGGCATCGGCGACAGCCGCGACGTCGCGCGGCTCGGAAGGAGCGGTGGCGGATGGACCTGCGCGAGGCCGTGTCGGCGGGTGTGCTCGAACAGCGCGAGTTACTGGCCCAGGGCGCGCTTTCGGCGGAGCAACTGGTCGAGGCGACGCTCGACGAAATCGATGCCGCGGCGGATCTCGGCGCGTTCACCCATGTCCTGCGGGATGAGGCCAAGGCGGCGGCCGTCGAGCGGGATCGCGAGCGCGCGGCGGGCGAGCCGGTCGGCCCGTTGCACGGGGTGCCGGTCGCGGTGAAAGACGAGTTCGATGTCGCCGGTGTGGTGACCACCTTCGGCACCAGGGCGAATGCCACGCCCGCCGTGGCGGACGCCGAAGCCGTGCGCAGGCTGCGCGCGGCCGGGGCGATCATCGTCGGCAAGACCGCGATGCCGGAATTCGGGCAGTGGCCGTTCACCGAGTCCAGCACGTTCGGCGTCACCCGCAATCCGTGGGACCCGAGCCGCTCTCCAGGCGGATCGAGCGGCGGGTCGGCCGCCGCGGTGGCGGCCGGGCTGGTGCCCGTCGCACTCGCAGGCGACGGCGGCGGGTCGATCCGGATCCCGGCGGCATGCTGCGGATTATTCGGTCTCAAGCCGCAACGCGGGCGTGTGCCGATGTCCCCGAACGAGCACCTGTGGTGGGCGTTGGGTGCCGCCGGGCCGCTGACCCGCGGCGTGCTGGACTCCGCCGTCGTCTACGACGTCATCCGCGGCAGCACCCCCACCGACCGATTCCGGGCTCCCGAACCGCCGACCTCGTTCGAGGCGGCGGCGCGCGAACCGGCCCGTCCGTTGCGCATCGGCTACAGCACCAAACCGCACGCCCTGATGGTGAAACTCGATCCGCAGTATGTGCGCGCCGTCCGCGACACCGCGAAATTGCTCACCGAACTGGGCCACACGGTGGCCGAGGTCGACCCGCACTATCCCGAATCCATGCACGCGTTCTTCCCGCAGTTCTTCGGCGGCGTGCGCGCGGAACTGGCCGAGATCGATCATCCGGAACTGCTCGAACGCCGCACCAAGCAGACGATGGCAGTCGGCGCCTGGGCGCGCAGGCCGGTCGTCGAATGGGCGATCCGGCGCGGTGAGGCGTTGACGCGCAAGATGGACCGCGTCTTCACCGAATGTGATCTGCTGCTGACTCCCACCATCGCTATCCGCCCGCCGCGGCTCGGCGTGCTCGACGGGGCGAACACGGTACGAGCCCAGCTCGCCTCGATTCCGATGGTCGCCTACACCGAGCTGTGGAACGTCACCGGTCACCCCGCCGCCTCGCTGCCCGCGGGCGTAGGCGACGACGGGCTTCCGCTGTCGGTGCAGCTGGTGGGCCCCACGAACGGCGAGACGACGATTCTTCCGGTCGCCGCGCAACTCGAGCAGGCACGCCCGCATCCCCGCCCGGTCGCCCTTTCGCACCGCTAGCCTGCACGGCGTCGCCAGAGCCGGAAGGCCCACCGTTCCCGGCAGCAGCGTCGGCGCGCCCGAATGCGCGGTCCGGTCCGAACGTGACATCCGCCGCACCACCCCGGTCGGTGAGCGGAGCCACCTGTCGCGGGGGCCGCCGCGTCCTGCTCGTCCGACCGCACGTGGGGCGGTCAGTGCCCGGGTACGCCATGCCAATGCTCGCCACGGACCTTCCGCGATCGCTGCTTGGTAGGACGCGGCCGGTCGGTCCACCCCTCGCGAACTCCTGGCGAACGCGAGGCTAAGATACAACTTGTGTCTAAGACGTATTCATCCGCTGAGCAGGCCTATCGCGCCGTGAAGGAGCGCATCCTGTCCGGCGCGCTCGCGGGCGGGGAGCTGATCAGCGAGGGTGAGATCGCCGCCGACCTGGGCACCTCCCGCACGCCGGTGCGCGAGGCGTTCCTGCGGCTGGAGACCGAGGGGTGGATGAAGCTGTACCCGAAGCGCGGCGCGCTGGTGGCGCCGATCCCGCCCGACGAGGCCGAGCACGTCGCGCACGCCAGGTACGTGGTGGAGACCGCCGCGGTCCGCAGCGCCACCGCGAACGACCCCGGCATGCTGGTCGAGGCGTTGCGTTCCTCGATCCGGCGGCAGCGCGAGCTGGCCGCCGCGGGCGATCTCGACGGATTCGCGGTCGCCGACACCGACTTCCACCGCACCTACGTCCTGGCCGGTGGCAATCCGCTGCTGTCGGGTTTCTACGACTCGCTGCGGGAACGCCAGCGCCGGATGAACAGCGTCGCCCTGCACCGCGGCCCGGTCGACATCACCCGGATCATCGAGCAGCACGCGCGGCTGGCCGACCTCGTCGCGTCCTCGGACGTCGACGGGTTCGCCGACGCGCTGGTCGAGCACCTGTCCGGCGTGCACCAACTGGAACTACGAGGCCGGTGATGGCGACACTCACCGTCACCGCGCCCCGCGACCGGGTCGTCTCGAGCCGATGGCCGGGCGTCGCCGCCGCGATGTTCGCGATCGCTTGGGGCGGAAATGAATTCACACCGCTGCTGGTGATGTACAAGAGCGACGGGCTGGCGGCCACGACCGTCGACCTGCTGCTTTTCTATTACGTGCTCGGCATCGTGCCCGCGTTGCTGATCGGCGGCCCGCTGTCGGATCGCCACGGCCGCCGGGCCCTGCTGCGGCCGGCGCCGCTGATCGCCGCGGCAGGTTCACTGCTGCTCGCGTTCGGGTCCGCTTCGGTGCCGCTCCTGTCGGCGGGACGGGTGCTGTGCGGCATCGCGCTCGGGCTGGCGATGGCGGTCGGCGGCAGCTGGCTCAAAGAGCTGGCACAACCGCCCTATAGTCCGCAGCTACCCGCGGGCACGGGCGCGCGCCGCTCCGCGATGAGCCTCACCGCGGGCTTCGCCATCGGCGCTTGCTGCGCCGGTGTACTCGCGCAATGGGCGCCGTGGCCGAACACCTTGGCGTATCTGATCAACGTAGGCCTGTGCCTGATCGCCGCCGTGTGGGTCCGGCGTACCCCGGAAACCGTCTCCGGGCGGCGAAATCCGGGGAGCCTCCGCGACGACCTGCGCATTCCCGCGGCGGGGCACCGGCGCTTCCGCACGGTGGCATTGCCTGCCGCGTTGTGGCTGTTCACCTCCGCGGCGGCGGCCTACGCGGTGCTGCCCGCGCTGATGGCGCCTCGGGTCGGCGCGGCGCCGATCGCGTTCTCCGCCATGATCTGTGTCATCACCCTCGGCTGCGGGTTCGCCGTCCAGTCCGTCGCGCGCCGGATCGACCGGCCCGGCACAGCGCGGGCGGCGGCGGTGGCACTGATCGCGGTCACGATCGGGATGGCGCTCGCCGCGACGGCTTCCGGTCTGTTGACCCTGTGGGCGACGGTGGCCGCCGCCGTGGTGCTGGGAGCCGGTTACGGCATCGGTCTGGTGGCCGGGCTGCAGGAGATCGAACGCATCGCCCGCCCGGACGATCTGGCCGGGCTGACAGCCGTGTTCTACTCCGCGAGCTACCTGGGATTCGGGACCCCGGCCCTGCTTTCGTTCCTGCACGACACGTTCGGTCTCGGCTATCCGGCGATGTTCGGTGCGGGCGCGCTCGCGGCGGCCGGATGCCTCGGCCCGGTGCTGCGCGACTATCGCGCCTGACGGTCACCGATCCGCCGCGCCGCTCTCAACCCTTCGGCGTCAACAGGACGAGCGGAATCTCGCGCGTGGTCTTTGTCTGATAACCGGCGTAGACCGACTGCGCGGAGGTGACCCGGGGCCACAACGCCGCCCGCTCCTCGCCGGTGGCCACCCGAGCCGTCATCGGCACCTTCGGCCCGTTGCGCACCGACACGACGACGTCCGGGTTGTCGCGCAGGTTCAGGAACCACGCCGGGTGGACGGGGTCGCCGCCCCGCGAAGCGACCACGACATAGGTGTCACCGTCGACGATCGGCGCCGTGAGCATCACCGCGTGCGGCCGGCCCGATTTGCGGCCGGTGGTGGTGAGCTCGAGCGACGGCATGCCGGAGAAGTCGTTGCCCAGTTTCCCGAAGCTGATCTTCAGTAGGACGCGATGCGCCGTATTCATGGTCTTCAGCGCGAAATTCGAGGGCATACGATCCTCACGATCGGCTCGACGGGTGGTTCGGCTCGACGACCCCCGCAACGGGAGATCACGAATCGGACTGTACCCGAATCGGCGCGGCTCGCTCAGCGGGCGGACCACCCCGACCACCGCGCCACATCGATGGCTATCACCGGGCCCGGTGGCGGTTGCTGTTCGTACTGGGAGTAACGCGCGGTCAGGTGACCGATCGCCGCCTGCGCCTCGGCGCCGTCCGCGATGCGGGCCGCACCGTCGGCGCGAGCCCACCACAGCTGGGTCCAGTCGTCGCCGTAGCGGTCGACGAGCACGGCGACCGCGGGGTTGGCCGCGATATTGTCCAGGCGGCGCAGCGCCGTGGTCGTCTTCGGTTTCGCGTCGACGCTGGTGTAGACGACCTCCCCCGCCACTGCGAAGACTATGGGCACCAAATGCGGGCGCAGTTGCGGCGAAACCGTTGCCAACCGTGCGACCGGACTGGTCGCGAATCGTTTGCGCGCCTCCTCGGAACTCAGCCGCACACCCGCCTCCTCGAGCTCGCCGTCCCCGGAAATCGGGGATCGAGTATGTTCCGCCCCCTATGCAACCGGACATTTGCCGTGAAATCACGGCGATCGACTACTACCACGCTACGGTCGAGTCAATGTGTGACCCGTCAAGAGGCTATGTCGTCAGAAGGTGGAGGCGGTTGTGGAAATCGATATCACTGCCCGGCTGAACCTAGCGTTCGAGATGTGGGAGCGTGCGCACGGGCGCCCGCTCGCCGACGATACGGTCGAGACATGGGTGACCGCAGCCGGGTACGACCTGGAACCAGGTCACCTGACGAAAGTTCGACGCGGTCAGGTCGCCACGCTCCCGGAGCAGACCCGCGCCGGGCTGGCCCACGTGTTCGGGCTCGACCCCAACTATTTCGTGTTCGATCCCGGTCCCGACCGGGCATGCGACGCCGAAGTGATCGCACACCTGGACAATTCGGCCCTGCGCCGCCTCGGACAGGCCGTGAACGGCGTATCGCTGCGCACCCTGCTGTACCTGGAGTCCGTCGCCGAAGTGCTCCGCCAGGCCGACGGCTTGCCCCCGTGCGAGCAAACCGCACAACTCTGATCGAACGACAGCGGCTCGGCTACGGCCCCCGGGAAGCCCGGCGGGCCGGCCACACCGCCACTCGCGGACACGATCGCATGACGCGTCGATAATCCAAGCTTGCAATATCGCATCGGTAATACGGCCGCACACAGGACGCCCCGGCATACCGATAGTGAATTCTAGGCAAACGTTAATTTCCCCATTTCGCACCGAGCGCGTCGCCGTGTAGCACTTTTCGGCGCGTCGTCAGCGTAATCCGAGCATCGACACGGCAGCGGAATATCCGCCCGCGCCGCTTTCCCGTGAAATACGCCCGAGTGGCGCCGCACCGCACACCCCGCTATGCTCGGGCCGCGATATTTCGAAACTGCTTGTCGGTCTGCATATTTGGGATGCCGAGGCACGCAGAAGGGGGCAGCTGTGCCGTTTCCCGGCGGCAAGCGCGAGTGCGGAAGTACGGAACTTGTCAGAGTTGTTGAATCCGGCGGTGAATGAGCCCGGCGAAGACGCCGTCCGGCATCCGAAACCGCCGTACGCGACATTGTGGGCCTGCGTTGTCGCGACCGCTGCCGTCGTCACGGCGGCGGTGTACTACGCGCCCGCCGAATTCCGGATCCCACTCGCGGCAGGCGCCACCGCCGCCGCCGTCGCCCTGTGCGCCGCCACCACGGCGGCCGTCCACTTCCGTCGGCAGGCCCGGCACGCCCGGCGGGACGCGGCCCGGGCCAGGGACGACCGAGCGCTCGTCGCCAGCGGCGCGGAGGCCGAGGTCACCGCCGCGAGCGCGGCGGTCGCCGAATACGAAGCGCGCGCGAAGAGCAGTGACAGTCGTCGCGCCGCGGCCATGGCGGCCTTCGCGGGCGCGGCGGGCCGCATGCAGGCGATGACCACCAGCATGCTCGCGGAGCTGCGCGAGATGGAGCACCGCCACGGCGACCCCACCGTGCTCGCCGATCTGCTGCAGCTCGATCACCGCACCGCCCAGGCGGGCAGGCTCGCCGACAGCATCGCCGTGCTCAGCGGCGCGCGATCCGGCCGCCGCTGGGCCAAACCCATTGCGATGGAATCGATTCTGCGTGGCGCGATGGGACGTGTGGCGGGCTATCAGCGAGTCCGGTTGCGCGCGATCGCCGACATCGCGGTCTCCGGTCACGCCGCGGAAGGCGTCATGCACGCGCTCGCGGAACTCCTCGACAACGCCTGCAACTTCTCCCCGCCAACCACCGAGGTGCACGTCTACGCCGCCGAGGTTCCGGCGGGCGTGATCATCACCATCGAGGACAGCGGATTGGTCATGAGCGAGTCGGCGCTGCGCCGGGCCGAGGCGGCGGTCTCGGCAGGCACGCCGGACGCCCGTGGGGCCGGAGCCGACCTGTCCTCGCTGACCGGGACCAGGCTCGGCCTCGCCGTGGTGGGCAATCTGGCGCGCAAGCACGGGCTCACCGTCTCCTATCGGCCTTCCGCCATCGGCGGCACCGCCGTGGTCGTGGTGATCCCGCGAGACCTCACCACCCGCGCGGAACGGCCGCAGCCGTCCACCACCACGGGCACGCTGCCCGTCGCGCGGGAGCGGTCTCGCGCGGCCGCGCCGCTCGACCACGAATCCGCCGATCGGGAGGCCGTGCGTCCGTCGCCCGCGCTGGACGCTCCCGCCGTCGCGCCCCGAGCGCTGCCCAAGCGGCGTCGCGGCAGCACCCTGGCCGCTGTCCATCCCGAGGGCATCGGCGCGCCGGAGGCCGCCGCACCGACTCCTCCTCCGGCACGACCGGACTCGCTCGGCGCGTTCCAGCGCGCGGTGTCCGGGCCCACCACCGGCAGCGCCACCACCACTCCCCCTGCCCCTTCCGTCTCCATGGAGAACGAACGATGACGACCTCCGAGACCGCCCAGCTGAGCTGGCTATTGGAACAGCTGCTCACCCGCACACCGCGCACCAGGCACGCTCTGCTGCTGTCCAGCGACGGGTTGAAGATCTGCCACACGCCCGAACTCACCGTGGACGGGGCCGACCAGCTCGCCGCCATCTCGGCGGGCATTCAGAGCCTCTCGCACGGCGCGTCGGTGGAATTCGGCGACGGCCGGCCCGGGGTGCGCCAGTCGATGACGGAGTTCTACGGCGGCATCCTGTTCATCGTCGAAGCCGGGCTCGGCGCGCACATCGCGGTCGTCGCCGCAGAGGACGCGGACGCCGGGCTGGTCGGCCACAATATGCGGGAGCTGGTGGAACAGCTCGGCGAACACTTGGCGGCCACGCCGCGCTTCCCGGGAGCGGGCGTGTCGTGAGCAGACCAGGCCGCGACGACGACCCCGATCGGCTCTACACGCTGACCGGCGGGCGCAGCAAACCGGACTCCGACACCTTCGATCTGGTCACCCTGGTGGTCAGCGAGTGCGCGCCGACGCCGGGCATGCAGTCCGAGCACGTGGCGATCCTCGACCTGTGCCGAGCTCCGACCGCCGTCGTCGAAATCGCGGCCGAGCTGCGGATTCCGGTCGGCATCGCGACCATCCTGCTGTCGGACCTGCTGCACGCGGGCAAGATCACCGTGCGTCCTCCGCAGGCCGGTCCGTCCGACTCGCCATGGCACTGCCTGCCCGACACCACGACGCTCGAGAAGGTGCTCGTTGGACTCCGCAAGCTCTGATCCGCGTCCCGCCCGCGCGGACGCGCCCCTGCACCGTGCGACCACGCGGGGACTGAAGGTCGTCATCGTCGGCGGTTTCGGCGTCGGCAAGACGACGATGGTCCGCGCGGTCAGCGAGATCCGGCCGCTCGATACCGAGGCGATCATGACCGACGAGGGGCTGGAGATCGACGATCCCAGTGGCGCGCCGGGCAAATCGACGACGACCGTCGCCTTCGACTTCGGGCGCATCACCATCGACGACGAGCACGTGCTGTACCTGTTCGGCGCACCGGGACAACAGCGGTTCCGGTTCCTCTGGGATCGGCTGTTCACCGGCGCGCTCGGCGCGATCGTGCTGGTCGACCCGCACCGGATCGCGGATTCCTGGTACGCGGTCGACCGGCTGGAACACCAGAAGACGCCGTTCGTCGTCGCCTGCAACGACTTCGGCGAGGGCCACCGCCCCGACGAGGTCCGCGACGCGCTCGACCTGGATCGGTACGTGCCGGTGATCGACTGCGACGCCCGCTCCCGCGAGTCCGGCAAGGGCGTCCTCATCACCCTCGTCGAGCACCTCTATTCCCGCGCGCCGTCCCCGGCGGCCCGGCGCCCCTTGTTCCCGACTCCGGAGGCCGCGTCATGACCACGCCCGCGCCGAGTTCCACCGACAGCTGCCCCGTCGGCACCGCACCGGTCACGTTGAGCGGCCCGCGTTTCCATACCGACCCGCATCAGCTCTATCACGAGATGCGCCGGGAGCACGGACCGGTGGTCGCCGTGGAGCTGCCCGGCGGCGTCCCCGCGTGGCTGGTCATCGGCTACCGCGAATTGCATCAGGTGACCAACGATCCCGAGTTGTTCCCCCGCGATGTCGGGCGGTGGAACCAGTGGCCGAACATCCCGCCGGACTGGCCCTTGCTGCCGATGGTCGGGCAGCCGATGCCGTCGATCTATTTCACCGCGGGCGCGGAGCACCGCAGGCACGTGGCGATGGTGGAACCGGCGTTGGAGACGGTCGACACCTTCGAATTGCGCCGCACCTGCGAGGACCTGGCCGACCGCCTGATCGACGCGTTCTGCGGCAGGGGCGAAGCGGAGCTGGTCGCCGATTTCGCCGAACCGCTGCCGGTGCTGGCCCTGGCGCGGATCCTCGGCTTCCCCGACGCGGACGGACCGCGGCTGGCGTGGACGATGAAGACGCTCGCCGACGGCGGGGCCGACGCCCAAGCCGCGCATCAGCAGTTCGCCGAGCACATGGGGCGGTTGCTCGCGACCAAGAAAGTCGCGCGAGGCGCCGATTTGGTGTCCTGGATGCTGGCGCATCCCGGTCCGTTCTCCGACGAGGAATACGTCCTGGACCTGATGGCGATCACCGCCGCCGGATACCTGCCCACGGCCGACTGGATCGGGAACTCGGTGCGGCTGATGCTCACCGACGACCGGTTCGCCGCGGCGCTCGGCGGCGGGCGACACAGCGTGGGACAGGCGATGAACGAAGTGCTGTGGGAGGACACGCCGACCCAGATCCTCGCCGGACGGTGGGCAGCCCGCGACACGCGGCTCGGCGACAAGGTCATCCGGGCCGGTGACATGCTGCTGCTCGGCCTGGCCGCGGCCAACGCCGATCCCCATGTGCGCCAGCATGTTTCCGACGGCGCCGAGCCGGCGCACTCGGGCAACAGCGCGCACTTCGCGTTCAGCTACGGCGAATACCGCTGCCCGTTTCCCGCCCAGGAGATCGCCGAGGTCGTCGCGCGCACCGGCATCGAGGTGCTGCTCGACCGGCTGCCCGACCTCGATCTCGCGGTGCCCGCCCAGAACCTGGTCCGGCGACCGTCGGCCTTCCTGCGCGGCATGACATCCCTGCCCGTCCGCTTCACACCCGTTCGCGCCGTCGGAGGTACCCCGTGAGCAGAGAATGCCCACACGCAGCAGCCCTTGTCATCGATCCGATGGTCGGCGACCTGGGCGGAGAGACCAGCAGGTTGCGCGCCGCGGGTCCGCTCACCCGGATCGAGTTGCTCGGCGTGCCCGCTTGGACCGTCACCCGGCACGCGCTGGCCAGGCAGCTGCTCGTGGACACCAGGCTGGTCAAGGACATCAACGCCTGGTCGCTGTGGCAGTCCGGCGCGGTGACCAGGCAGTGGCCGCTGATCGGTATGGTCGACGCGGGCCGTTCCATGTTCACCGTCGACGGTCCCGAGCACCGCAGGCTGCGGATCAAGACCACCCAGGCGCTGACCAAGCGCAGGCTCGACGCGCTGCGTCCCGCGGTCGAGCGGATGACCGCCGAACTGCTCGACGACCTGGCCGAGGCCGGACGCGACGGCGCGGCGGTCGACCTCAAGACGGTGTTCGCCTATCCGCTGCCGATGCGGGTCATCAGTGAGCTGATGGGCGTGGACCGCGCCGACCATCCGATGCTGCTCGACTGGTACAAAGCGTTCTTCTCGCTGCTGACGCCGCAGGACGAGCGGCTGCGGGTGATCGACGAATTGGACCTGTATTTCACCGAATTGGTGCGCAAGAAGACCGCCGACCCGACCGACGACCTGACCAGCGCCTTCATCGTCGGCGGCGACGACACCGAGCCGTTGACCGAAGAGGAAGTGGTCGGCAACCTGAAGGCGCTGGTGGCCGCCGGGCACGAGACCACGATCGGCCTCATCCTCAACACCGTGCGCGCCATGCTGGCGCGGCCGGAGCAGTTGAGCGCCGTCCACGCCGGTGACCACACCTGGGACGCCGCGGTGGAGGAGACCCTGCGCTGGGACAGCCCGGTGACCCATCTGCTCATGCGTTTCGCCACCGAGGACATCGCCGTCGGCGACACCGTCATCGAAAAGGGCGAGGGTGTGGTCATGTCCTACCGTGCGATCGGCCGGGACTTCGCCGTGCACGGCGACGACGCCGACGACTTCGACATCTCCCGCCCGACGGCCAACCGGCACTTGGCTTTCGGCTACGGCCCGCATATCTGCCCCGGCGCCGCGCTCGCCCGCATGGAAGCGGGCATCGCGCTGCCCGCCTTGTTCGCCCGCTTCCCCGGCCTGCGCTTCGCCGTGCCGGTCGAACAGATCCGCAACCTGCCGGTGCTCACCCAGAACGACCTCGAAGCGTTCCCGGTGTATCTGGGGAACTGATTCGGCGCACGGGTTGTTACCGTGCCCATGGCCAGTGATTCCCCGGCGCCGCACCGGCGCGCGCAGCTGCGCGACTTCCTCCGCACCCGCAGAGCCAGGCTCACGCCGCGCGACGTCGGTCTGCCGACCGTGGGCAAGCGGCGGACGCCCGGCCTGCGGCGGGAGGAGGTCGCGATGCTCGCCGGGGTCGGCGTCTCCTGGTACACGTGGCTGGAGCAGGGACGCGACATCACGGTGTCGGCGGAGGTGCTGGACGCCGTCGGCGCGGCGCTGCGCCTGTCGGGCCCGGAGCGACGGCATCTGTATCTGCTCGCCGGTCTCAATCCGCCGCCGCCGGGCCCGGCGCGTGACGCCGAGGTCACCCCACAGTTGCGCCGACTGCTCGACGCTTGGGGAGCGCGGCCCGCCGTGCTGCGGGACCGCTACTGGAATCTGCTCGCGGTCAACGACATGGCGCGCACCGTCTTCGGATTCACCGCCGCCGACCACAACTGCCTGGTCTCCTTCTTCCGCAACCCCCGGTATCGCGGCATGCACGTGGCTTGGACCGCGATCGCGCCCGCCGTCGTGGCCGCTTTCCGCGCCGACGCCGCCTACGCTCCCGACGATCCGGAATTCGGCCGGGTGGTCGGCGAACTCAGCGCCGCGAGCCCAGAATTCGCCCGGTTGTGGGCCCGCCACGACGTGGACGCCGCCGTCCAGGCCGTGAAGGCGGTACGCCATCCCGACGCCGGCGACCTGGTGTTCGACACGACCACCCTCGCGGTGGCCGACCACCCCGGCTGGTTCCTGGTGCTCTACAACCCGCAGCCGGAGAGCGCGGAGCGGGTGGAGGATCTGATGCGCGTCGCGCTCACCGCCCCAGGGTGACCGCAGCCTGGTGGCGCCACACCTAGGTGGACTGGACACTGTTCGCCCGCCCGGACCTTCGGCACGCTGATTCCCATGACGCACAACATCTCCCGATTCGGCGGCAAGATCGCACTCGTCACCGGCGGCTCGAGCGGCATGGGGCTGGCCACCGCACGACGGCTGCTCGCCGAAGGCGCACAGGTGGTCATCACCGGCCGGGACAAGGCCAGACTGGACGCGGCGGTCGACGCACTGCGCGGCGGCGACCGGGTGCTCGCGGTCCAGGCCGACGCGGCGCGCTCGGCCGATCTCGACGCGCTCACCGCCGCCGTCCGCGACCGGCACGGCCGATTGGACGTCGTGTTCGCCAACGCGGGCGTCGCGTCCTTCCGGCCGAACGCCGAGATCAGCGAAGACGAGTTCGCGCGCGTCGTGGACATCAACTTCAAGGGCGTGTTCTTCACCGTCCAGAAGGCGCTGCCGCTGCTTTCGGTGCACGCGGCGATCGTCATCAACGCGTCGTGGACCCTGCACCGCGGCCTGCCTGGCGCGTCGCTGTACGCGGCCACCAAGGCGGCCGTGCACAACCTGGCCCGCAGCCTCGCGGCGGAGCTGGGCCCCCGAGGGATCCGGGTGAACTCGGTGAGCCCCGGCTATATCGAGACTCCGATGTTCCACGACAACGTCAGCCCCGACGCGCACACCGCCGTGCTCGCCGAAGTGGCGAGCCGCCGACTCGGCACCGCCGAGGACGTGGCCGACGCCGTGGCATTCCTCGCGTCCGCCGAGGCGTCCTACGTCAACGGGCAGGATCTGATCATCGATGGCGGTTTGGTCGCGGCCATTTCCCGGGAAATGATCTGACCGGACCGAACCCCGTCACGGGCGGGAACCCGTTCGCGTCGCATTGATTCGATGATGGCTTTCCGGATGGGCCGCCAGAGCAGGCCGAGTTCTGCCGGGGTGCGTGGGTCGGCGTGGCGGTGGTCAGGCGTACCCCGCCAGGTTCGGCGCACGTCGGGCATCGGTCTGCCCACGTTATCGGTCACGAGTTATTCCGCGTGCGCGGTCTTGTCCGTGTCCGGTGCCGCCACGCGCCACGCCCGGCGCGTGACCGGGCGGCTGCCGCACCGCCGCTTGTGGGTGCTGCGCCTGTCCCAACCACAGAAGTCGTTCGACCTCCGACAGACGGCCTTTCTCGTCCAGCTCCTTGAACGCGGCGTTCCTCGCCTCGTCCAGCGCCTTGAACGCCGCTTCGCGTTCCTTCTCGGCTGCTGCCGCGCGTGCCTCGGCCGCTTCGCGCTCCACCGTGGCGGCGTCGGCCGCTTCGCGGGCCGCTTGTTCTGCGGTGTCGGCGGTTTCGCGTTCCTGGTACTGGCTGGGTACCGGGAATTCCTGCGCCACCCGTTCGGCGGCTTCTCGTTCGATGCGTGCCCGCTCGGTTTCCGGCGTCTGGCGTGCCTGCCGGGATCGCTCGGCCTCTACACGGGCTTGCCGGTCGCGTTCGACCTGATGCGGGGCATCCGCCCGGCCACGCGCGGCAGCTTCGCGGAATTGCTGGATCTTCCGGAATTTTTCGGCTCGTTCTTGCGCCCGCACGATCTGGCGAATCTTCGCCAGCCGTTCCCGCGCCCGATCGGCCCGTTGCAGCTCGTACGGCCGGATCAGTTCCAATTGTTGAGATACCAGCGACTGCCCGAGCTGCATCGCGCGAAGTGCATCCGACCTCGAAACTACTTCGTGCTGAAACCTGCCCGGGAACTCCTGGGCTATTTCGCGCATGTATTCGAGGACGGAGCGTGGCACCTGTTCCCCAGAAACAGTCTCCCATCGGCTTTGGGTAAGTATTCCTGCCTGAAGTGCCGTGCGTTCAGTCTTCAGTTGCCTGAGCGTTTCTCGCTCGTTGACGCGTCCCGATTTCCGTTCGACACCGTTTGCGCCCCTGCCCTGAGTGCGTGCGGAATCTAGTACGCGAACACTCTTTCCGATTCTGATTGCGAATTGACGGACCCAGCCGCGTTCGCGAGTCTCGCCCCGGATCTGCGCTCGTCCCAGTTCGAAGTACAGGCCCTTTTCATAGTTGGTCAATCGCCGCCGGATGGCATCGTACTCATCGGGCACTGTCGCCCCCCACTTACAGTCGAATCAGGCAGGTCTACCGGCCATGCGAATACTGTATTCAACCCCTTTGGGGCCGAAATTCTCCATGAACAACTCTTCCGCCAGTGATATCAGCTCACAGCCGAGACCACTGTCAGAAAAGTGCACAGCGGGTCCGAAATCGGAATACAAAGGAGCACCGGAGTCCGGGCTATTCGTCCATGTCATCCCAGCATGCCGCCGCACGCAAGCTTCACCCAAAAATCGAATGAATTCATCTGCGACTTCCCGGTTCTCCGGTGAAAAAAATCTTGCGCGGTCGTGGAAGCGACTCTGTGTGGCTTCCAAGATTTGCAACGTCAACGGCGGTTTCCACCACGAATCCGTGTATGCGGCGACTCCGGGAACTGTGTCGGACAAGAATTTCCGAATGGCCGATTCCATGCGTTCCGGCGCAACCCAATCCAAGTACGCCTCCGTTGCGGCGTCGAATTCGATATCAAAACCCATTTGGTCGTCGTCCACTGGCGAAGCCTTCCCCTCATGCGAGCTGTCTCGTGTCGCGGTTTCGAGCACTACAGTGTCACGTCGGTACGTGTCGCCGGGCAAGCGGTGTGCGGAGGCGGGGTGTCGCCATCATCGCTCGACATACAGCCGCTCACAGGGCATCCGGGGCAGCCGGTCGGTTGCGCCGCTGGCGACGGCTGCGGCGTCGGTGCAACGGCGGACACTCTGGTCTTACAGGAACACCAGGGCCGCAGTCAGGCACGCCACGTAGTGCAGCTGGTGGCCGCGCATTCGCACGATCAGGTGCACGTCGGGTTCGTCCGGCAAAGGTGAGGTCATGCCGTGCATGGAGTGGTGCGGTTCGTCTGCGGGTTGCATGGGAGCCTTTCGTGAAGGGATCACCCTGGTTTGAATGCTGCTGTAGCGCAATAAATTCGGCGTGTCGGGGGAAGGCTGGCGGGCGGGTTCGGTTGGGCACACCGATGGAGTCCCGTCCGCGCAGCCTTCCCCTTTGGGTGCCCCGGCGCGTGGCGCGCTTCCCTGTGGTGCAAAGGAGCCAGGGGGACGCGCCTTTCGTGCGGGGCGGTCTGGGTGGTTCAGGTGTTGTTGAGGTGCTGGCCGATGATGGCGGGGATCAACAGGTCCAGAAAGGTGATGTCGTCGGCGGCGGGAATGTTGTCGATGATCGGATCGAGTACCGGTGCGGCATACAGGCGTCCGGTGTGCGGTGCGGCGGCAGCGCGGGCGCTGCTGATCAGTTCATAGACCACCATCGCCATCACACGGACACGGGTCGTGTCGCTCATCCCGTCGGGCACCGCGTCTGTGGTGGCGGCTACCAGCGTGCCGATCACGTCGGTAAGAACGTCGAGTTCGGCGTCGGCGCGCTCGGCGTCCTGGTCCCCGGTCACCGACCGGCCTGCGGCGGCTGGGTTGGCGGCGGCGCAGGCTGGGCGGCGGGGTCGGGATAGCGGGTGGGATCGAACACCACGCGGATACCGATCCACGGGCATTTCTGCCCGCCGAGCGCGATGTCCATCGGGGAATCGTGGTCGGCCATGCGACCGCGAACCACCGTCACCATCTGCCCGAAGCAGATCATCGACGGGCATTTGACCGACAGCATTTCGCCGGTCTGGTGGTGGAAGGTGAACAGGCCGCATTGTTCGACGGTGATCCACGGCCCACACGCTGGAGCGCACCCGTGCGGCACCACAGTGTTGGTGTGTTCAGGCATACGCCATCACCCGCCCTCGATGCCGCACACGCTCGGCGACGCATCCCCGGATCGCCTCGACCACAACCCGGCCGGATGGCCGGTAGGCATCGCGGGGCGGGTGCACCCACGCCCGGAACAAACCTGGCCGCTGACCCGGACCGGGCAACGCGATCTCGCCTGCACGCAGGATCGACACACCCAACCGCGACATCTCCGCGAACAACCGAATGTCCTCCGGCAGATCCGGCCCGGTGAGGAAAGTCCACCGCTGCGAACGCGGATGCGTCAGTACCGGCCCGGATTGCTGGCCCGTGCGGTGCATCCACGCTTTTACTTCCGAGCCGATGAACGCAGGCATCATCACGCCGCACACCCGGCCCGCGCGTAGCGTGATGCGCCCCAGGTGCGGCGGATGGACTTCGGCAGGCAGGTCGCACACTCGCCGATAGAAATCGCATACCAACAACGGTGTGTCCTCAGGCTGTTGCTGTGAGTTCACAAGCGTCTCCCCTCGCTCGAACGATTGGCTTGCACCCGACGCCGAGGCCAACCGCAGGCTACTCGTAATCCGGCAACCGGCAGGGCCGGGATGAAGAACCGGCAGCACCCGGCGTCGGGGCCTATTCAGCGTCAGCGCTCGGCTCAATGGCCACAATGGCAGTAGTGAGCAGCGGCGTTGCAAACTACTAATTCGGAAATCTCTCGAAATCAATTGAGCCCACGTACCGTTGGCATATGGGCGCACAACTAGGGGACCGCCTGCGCAGTATTCGTAAACGGCGTGGGCTCACTCAGGCGGAGCTTGCAGAACGTTCCGGTGTATCGGTTCAGCTGGTCAGGCTTCTGGAGCAGGGTGGTCAGGAATCGACGAGAACTGAGACGGCGCGTCGGCTGGCGAGTGCACTGCGAGTCGAAACATCTGCGTTGATCGTCAAGCCGGATGCGGCCGATCCAGACGTGACAGATGTCGAGTTGTGGGCCGAGGTCCGTCAGGCGCTGGCTGGTATCTACCCGGCTGATGAGTTCAGCGAGCCGCCGACCGTCGCCGGTGTCAGTGCGACATTCGCTGAGGTCAAGCCGCTATTCCGTGGTGGTCGGTTCACAGAACTCGCTCCTCGGCTCGTACCGATGTTGCGCGACGCGGATTACCTGGTTTCTGCTGCGGATTCGGGTACCACCGATGCACGCAGACTACGATCACGGATTCGCCAGATGGTGGCATGGCAAATGTGCCTGACCTGGCAGTTCGACGCCGCAGACCACGCCATCGCCTTGGCACTCGATGATGCCCCCGACCTTCGTGCTGCTGCGCCGTTGGCAGATGCGGATTGCTGGCGCTGGATTCGCAAAGGCGATCTGGCCAAGGCGCGCGAGGTTGCAACTAAGTGGGCGGACGATCTCGAACCGCGCCGGATCTCGAAGGCATCACGGGAAGACCTCGCCGGTTGGGGACTGATGTTGCAACGTGTCTCCACAGCGGCGATACGTGACAACCGGCCTGGCGAGGCAGAAGACGCGCTCGCGTTCGCCCGCGTAGCCGGGATGGCGATCCGTCACGGTGAACACGACTCCAAAGACGGCCTGCTGCACGCATTCGGCCCGGTCACCGTGCAGATGTTGGCGGCAGAGAACGCGATGGTCGTCGACAAACCGCAAGTGGCGCTGGCGATCGGTGCGCAACTGGCGGGGACGAAGTACCCCCTGCCGTGGCCGTGGCAGCGTCATCGGCTCGACATTGCAGCAGCACACGCGGCTATGCGGCAGTACCCGGAAGCGCTCGCCGTGCTTCAGCAGATCCGGCGGGAGCTGCCGGAATGGCTTGTGAAACAACGGTTTGCGCGTGACATCCTCGCAGGAATGATCGAGAAGCGGAGGACGCTGACCGCAGAGGTCCGCGAACTGGCGGACTTCGTGCAGGTCCCATACTGAAGCGGTTGGTGAGTCCCGGGTACATCGAGACCCCGATGTTCCACGACAACGTCAGCCCCGCCGCGCCGCCGCCGCGCTCGCCGAAGTGGCGAGCGGCGGTTGGGCATCGCCGATGACCAAGGAAGAGGACGCCGAAGACTTCGACTTCTCCCGCTCGACGGCCAACCGGCACTTGGCTTTCAGCTACGGCCCGCACATCTGTCCCGGCGCGCCCAGCTGCGCCACTTCCTCCGCACCCCTAGGGCCAGA
Source organism: Nocardia sichangensis (assembly GCF_047200615.1). NCBI lineage: Bacteria > Bacillati > Actinomycetota > Actinomycetes > Mycobacteriales > Nocardiaceae > Nocardia > Nocardia sichangensis. The sequence goes on along the minus strand of NZ_JBJZOK010000010.1, from coordinate 51,428 downwards.
TCACGCCGAAGGACGTCGGTCTGCCGACAGTGGGCCGACGGCGGTCGCCCGTGCCTGCGGCGAGCGGATCGCGATACTCACCGAGGTGACGTCAGCAGGCGACGACTCTCAAGATGACTCCCCGTAGTAGGTGGCGATCGCGGCGGCGCGGTGGCGAAGGGAAGTGCGCAACGACTGCGGGGCCAGTGCTTCCGCGTCTGTGGTGAGCTGCCACAGCGCCCATTCGGCGTGTCGCGAGTCTTGGAAGATCACCTCCAGCCGCAGCCAGCCGTTTGTGTCGGTTTCCTCGGCGCGGACGGCCAGTGCGGTGCTCACCAGTTCCTCCCGCCGGGCTGGGTTCACCCGTACCAGCACGGCGATTCGGTCTCCGCCGGTCCGGAACCGCGTGCTGCGTTCCTGCCACGCCCGGTCCAGATCGACCCGGCCTGGTCGCTGTGCCGGTTCGGAGAGTTCCTTCGCAGCCAGCACCCGCGACAGCCGGTAGGTGCGGTCCGCGCCAGATCTCGTGGCCAGCAGGTAGCCCTGGTCGCGAACGATGACCAGGCCGATCGGGTCCACCGTGCGCCACTTCGGGGTCTGGTCCACGGCCGCGTAGTGGATGCGCAGCTTGTGTCCGGCGAGCACCGCGCGCCGGATCTCCGCCGATATGGTGTCGGGCACTTCCTCAGCGATCAGCCGACGCGACAGCAGATCGGTCTGCGGGTCGACGAGCAATCGCTCGGCCACGTCAGCCGCGGTGTCCCGATAGCTTTCGGGTAGCGCGTCGATCACCTTGAGCATCGCCGAAGCAAGCGCCGAGCCGAGGCCGAATGCCTGCGCGCCGCGACGTGATCCGGCGATCAGCAGGGCAAGCGCCTCGTCGTGGTTCAGCCCGGTGAGCTCGGTCCGAAACCCGGGTAACAACGCGTAACCGCCGTGTCGGCCGCGTTCGGCGTAGACCGGGACACCCGCCGCGGACAGCGCCTCGATGTCGCGCAACACGGTGCGGGTGGACACCTCCAGCTCGTCGGCCAGCTCGGCCGCAGTAAGCCGACCGCGCTGGCGCAGCAGTAGCACCAGCGAGACCAACCGGTCGGCGCGCATACGAAAACTCTAACGAATACACGACACAGGATGTCGTGATTCGCTGGGAGGCTCAGCACCACGGCGTCACGGACAGCGGCTACCGGGCCGACAGGACGTCCGTACTTCGAAATCGAATGGAGCTGATGTGGTAGCGGAACGAACGGCAGTCAACCCGGTGACGTGGTCGGTGGAGATGGGATTCAACCAGGGCGAACTCGTCTGCGGGCACACCCGGACCCTGTACTGCTCCGGGCAAACCGCGATGAGCGGCGACGGCAAGCCCCAGCATGACGGTGACATGGCGGCGCAGTTGGCGCTGAGCCTCGACAACCTGGAGGCCGTGCTGGGCGAGGCCGACATGTCTCTCGCGAACCTCGTCCGGCTCAACGTCTACACCACCGACGTCGATCTGCTTTTCCAGCACTACGGTGTGCTGGCGTCGAGGTTGGGTGCTTCCGGGGTGGCACCGACCACCACGATGCTCGGGGTCACACGGCTGGCGATCCCGGGCCAGTTGGTCGAGCTCGAGGGAACCGCCGTCGCGTGATGCCGCCTCCGGCGAGCACATGACCGCCGGGAACTGGTCCGACCGGCCCGTGCCGCATCAGGTGTGGGAATCGGTTTCGCGGCGCACGGATTCGATGATGGCGTCCCGGATGGGCCGCCAGCGCAGGTCGAGATCGGCCAGCGTGCGGGAGTCGTCGGTCGGCGTGGCGGTGGTCAGCAACCACGCCGCCTCGTAGCTGAGGCCCGCGCTGATCGGGAGGAATCGGGCGGCGGCGTCGGTGAGCCGTCCGATTCCCAGCAGGGCGGCCTTCGGCACCGGTATCCGGCGGATCCGTTGCCCGGCGGCGCTTTCCAAAATATCGACGATCTCGTCGAAGGCCACCAGGTGACCGCCGCACAGATAGCGCCTCGGTCCGAGACCGGGGCGCATGACGGCGGCGTGCACGGCGGCTACGTCCCGGACGTCGATCATCTGCATCCCGCCCCGGATTCGCGGAGCGACGCGGGCTCGCAGGATGGCGCCCCAACCGTCGGAGGTGATCCCGGCCTGCGCCCCGAGACCGGGGCCGACGACGCTGGACGGATAGGTGATCACCACCGGAGCGCCGGTGGCCTGCAACGCCCGCGCGATCCGATCGGCGGCCGACTTGGTACGGCCGTAGGCGCTGCGACCCGGCGCGGTGGGGCTGTCCGGCGTGATGACCGGATCGGGGCTGGGAAACAGTGCGCTGTAGCTGGCCACGTGCACGATCGGGTCCAGCCCGAGCGCCGTCGCTCGGGCGAGCACCATCGCAGTGGCGTCCGCGTTGACTTCCCACATCAACTGCTCGCGCCGGTTGTCGGTGCCGACCACGCCTGCCGCGTGCAGAACGGCGTCGCATCCGACGAGCAACTTCTCCACGGTCTGCGGGTCCCTGATGTCACCGGGCAGCACGGAGAGCATGTCCGGCCTGGCGTCGAACATGCCGACCACCGCGGCGAGGGACTCACTCGGATGGACCAGCAGAACGACCTGATGCCCGTCCCGCAATAGTGCGGAAACGGTGTGCGCACCGAGATAGCCGGTGCCGCCGGTGACCGCGATTCGCATACGGCTACCCCTCGTCGCTTCCGGTCGTACACGCGCTCGCCGCTCGGGCCGCCGAGCCGGTATCAGCCGGTATGTCTTTCGGTCCGCCCATCTCATTCCTTCGTCACCACGGGTTCCGCCGTCCGGTCCACCGCCGCCGCGCCCACGGCACACGCGACAATGGCCGCACATCGGAAGCATCGGTACAAATTCGATGCCAGTGGCATCGTAATGGAGGTCAGGAAGCGGCATGGGCGAAACGGCGCAGGACCCGCAGTCGGCGACCCGGAGCGCGGGCCGGCCCCGGGACGAGTCGGTCGAGCAGCGCGTGCTGGCGACCGTGCGGGAGATGCTGGTCGAGGTGGGTTGGGACGAGTTGAGTGTGCGGGCGGTGGCGGCACGCGCGGGGGTCGGCCGGGCGTCCATCGGTCGCCGCTGGCAATCGAAGGCCGAACTGGTGCTGCACGCCGTCCTCGGTGAGACGCCGGATCTGGGCCCGTTCGAGGGAACCGATCGGAAGGGATGGATCGAGTGGGTGCTGCGCGGCAGCCGGGAACTGTTCGCGCGGGACGATGTTCGCGCGGCCGTGCCCGGCCTGCTGACCGCGCTCGATCGCGATCGGCAATTGCGCGACCGGCTGTGGGCCGGATTCAGCACCCCCGCGGCCGCGCTGTTCGCCGCGGGCGACACCGAATCGCGTGCGCGATCCGAACTGGATGCCAGGGCCGTCATCGCGCTGGCGGCCGGTGCGGCGCTGTTCCTGGAGTTCGTCGCCGACGGTGACGACACCGCGCTGATCCACCGGCGCATCGGCGAGCTCCTGCACCGCGCCGTGCTCGAGCACTGAGCGGCACGAACCGCCGGAAATCCGGTTGACGTCGCGTTCGGTCCGCTCAGTACAGTGGGCCGGTGATTCGCACCGCCGCTCTGGCCCATGTCCGGGATCGCCGCCTGCTACAGGCGCGCTCGGTGGGCAAGGACGTCTTCTACATGGCCGGCGGCAAGATCGACCCGGGCGAGACGCCCGAGGCGGCATTGCACCGCGAGGTGCGCGAAGAACTCGGCGTCGGCGTCGTCGCCTACGACGAACTCGGCGTGTTCCGGGCCGAGGCGTACGGGCACTCCCCTGGCACCCAGCTGCACATGACCTGTTTCACCGCGGAACTCGACGGGGAGCCGCGACCCACCAGCGAGATCGCCGAACTGCGCTACTTCACCGTGCGCGAGTACGCCGCCATGGACCACGTCGCGCCCGGCTCGATGCTGGTCTTCCGCAGGCTGCACGAACTCGGCGAGGTCGACTGGTAACTCACCGAGAAGGCCTGATACACAGAGGTTTTCGGGAAGAGCGAGCTGCCTGCCGCATCACGCGCCGTTCTGCTGCGGACCGCGCAGAAATCGACCGACGGCGGTCTCGTCCAGAGCGAGCGCCTTGACGACCGCTGCCGCGCCCACGATCACCATCGACAGGACGAAAAGCCAACTGACCGTGGTGAAGGCCAGGCCGAGCGGACCGAAGTGCGCTTCGGCGTTCGCCGTGGTTCGCGGCAGCACCACCCGCCCCACCGCGTGCATCGCGGTCAGACCGGCCGCAGTGAGCACTCCGGACACCCACAACGGCCGCCCGGTCAGCGCTCCCTTCGTGAGCAGGAAAGGCGCGACCGTCCAGACGCAAGCCCAGACGACCAGCTCACCCGCCAGGGCGAGCGGTCCACCCGCGTACCGGATTCGCGTGAGCTCCCTGGTCTGCCCCACCAGCGCCACCGCGATCGCGACGGCGAGCAGCGCGGCGAGCCAGCGCCACGCATCGCGGGGGCCAAGGGTCGGCACCTTCCATACCGCCGCGTAGACGCGAGCGAGCGCGCGCGCGAACGAGGTCCCGCCGAGCACGACCATGAGCAGTCCGACCACGCCGAAGGCCGCCAGCGTCGGATCGTCCGAACTCGCGCCGGTTTCGGCGCCCAGCGAGCCGGAATCGAACCCGAACTGGTCGTTGATCGTCTCCGCCGCCGCATGCCACCCGCTGAAGACGGACGCGGCGATGATCACCGGCAGCACCGAGGTGAAGATCTGCGCGGCGAGCACCATCGACCGATCGACGATCTGGACCTCCGCCAAGCCATCGATCATCCGGCGCACGGTGCGGCCCTGGGGCGTTCCGCGCAGCCATCCGGTCGCTGCCCGGCTCCGTGCCAGCGAGACTTCCCGGGCCAATGCCACGGATAACTTCACCGACCGCACCGCGATTCACTTCCTCTGCTCATCCGGCCGCGAAGGGCCGATTCGCGCGACTGGTCCGCTTCGTCTCGACGTCCGGCCCCTCCCGAACCGGTCGTCGCCCGGCCGGGAGAACTCCCGCATTTCGCCGAATCGACGCTACGCCGCGCTCATGGCGACTCGCGCACATTCCGGCAACAATTGCGCCGCTCGTGACCGGGAAATGCGGCGACCCGCGAAACGGCACTCCGGGGCCGCGTGCCTGTGCAAGGATCGAGTGCACCGACAGCATTGGACAGACGTATGCGTGCGGGCCTGTTCCCGGGCAATTCCACGCATCGCACCGAATGGCGCATACGGGATTTCTCCACCGAAACAGGAGTAGGCAGATGATTTCCAAGAAAAGCGTCAGTGGAATCGCCGCTGTGGCCGTCGCGCTGCTCGTGACCGCGGCGTGCGGGTCCGACGACGGCTCGAACTCTTCGGCGACGACGACCGAGCAGACCCACCCCCTGCGCAGCAGCCTGGCCGCGACGGCGTCCTCGGCAGTGCGTTCGGGCCTGAACACCGCGCAGCAGGTGATCCAGGACGCGATCAACGCGGCGCTGGCCGCCGCGCCGATCACCTTCGACAGCGGCAGCTCCGACCTCAGCGGGACGGACGTCGCCACCATCAAAGTGGTGGCGGTCCCGTTGAAAGGCAACGATGCCAAGGTGGAGATCACGACCTACGCCCAGGACGAGAACCCCGCCACCGCCAAATCCGTGGCCAAGGCCCGGGGCGACAACATCGCGGCGGAACTCGAGTCCGCGGGCGTCGAGAAGTCGCGCATCACCGTGAAACCCCAGGGCAACCCGACCGACCAGAACATCAAGGTCGACGAAGCGAAGATCGAGGTGGTCGGCAGCTGACCGTGTTGCCATCGGGCCGGGTCCGGCCCGATGGCGCCGGGCTCACACGGCGGTGAAACGAGTCGGCAGCGCCGCCAACCCGCGTATCACGACATTCGGCTTGTACGGTGGCGTGTCCGACAGCGCCTCGATGTCGCGAACCTTCCGCAACAGCACCTCCAGCAGCACTTCCATCTCCAGCAGCGCCAGCGGCGCGCCGAGGCAGTAGTGGATCCCCAGGCTGAAGCCGAGATGCTTCTTGGCCGGGTTCATCGGGTCCGCGTACCGGGCGACGTCGATGCGATCGGCGTCGGCGTAGGCCGCGTCGTCGCGATTGGCCGAATTGATCAGCACCACCACGCCTTCGCCCGGCTCGAAGTCGTGCCCGGCCAGCGTGATCGGGCGGGTCGCGGCACGCGTGGTGATCTGGACCGACGGTTCCAGGCGCAAGAGTTCGTCGGGCGCCGAGGCGACCAGTTCCGGTCGCTTGCGCAGCGTATCGATCGCCTCTGGGTTGCGCATCAGCTGCAACGAACCGGTGCCGATCAGGTTGGCCGTGGTCTCGTGCCCGGCCACGAACGTGGTGATGCAGGTGGCGAGCAGCTCCTGTTCGGTGAGCACGTCCCCGCGATCCTCCACCTGGGACAGCGCGCTGAGCAGGTCGTCCTTCGGGTCGCGGCGGCGCTGGTTCAGCAACTCGCGGAAGTAGCCCATGAATCCACGCGAGGCCGCGCTGCGCGCCTTCAGCGCCTCCTCCGGCAGCGTGTGATCGTGGTCGAAGCCACGCGCCAAATCCTGCGACCACTGGTGGACCTGGTCGTAGGCCTCCGGCGGCACCCCGATCAGCTCGCACGCGATGATCAGCGGCAGCGGGTAGGCGATCATCTCGACGAGGTCGAATTCGCCTGCCTCCATGGCCTTGTCGACCAGTTGCTCGGTGAGTTCCTGGATTCGCGGACGCAGCCTGGTCACCATGCGCGGGGTGAAGCCCTTGGTCACGAGGTTGCGCAACCGGGTGTGGTCCGGCGGCTCCATCCACAGGAACGAGGTGGGCAACTCCTCGGGCGCGTCCTCCGGCGACACCGTCGGATGCATCATCGCCGCCTCCTCCGCGTGGCTCCACGCGGTGGTCGACAGGACGGCGGCGCAGTCCTCGTAGCGGGTGAGCACGTAGTGGCCCAAGGGGGTCTGGTGCAGGCGGCCCGCCTCGCGCAGCACCCGGGCCGGGCGGTAGGGATCCGGTCTGCCTTCGGGGCCGAAGAGCTGGATCAGGGCGGTCTGGACGGCGGAATCCTGTTCCGCGACAGCCGTACCAGCGGTTGACGAGTCCATGTCGAGTGGTTCCTCCTGTGCGGAGCACCGACGCCGGTCGATGCTGCCGGTAGTCGAAATGGGTCAGCGATCGGAAGGGATGGACGGCCGCGGGTCCGGCGACGGACCCGATGCGCGAAGGGGTCCGGGACCGGTGGGACGGATGTTCGGTGCGGCCGCGCGGGTGCCGCCGCGCAGCAGTACTCGTCCCGCCATCGCGGGGTGCAGCAGTGCCGTCGGCGGTTCGACCAGGTTCGCCACTCGCAGAAAGGTCCTGGACACATGCGGGTCGACGTGGGCTGCGCGATGCACGCGGGCCACATAGGCGTTGGTGAGCCGCGTGCGCACCGTGCGCGGCCCCACCACCCCCGGATGCGCCAGATCCGCGCCGGCCGACAGTTGCCAGGCGACGTCGAGCGCCTTGTCCGCCGCCGCGTAGAACCTCGCGGGGAGATCGGGCGTGGGTCCGCCGGAGCGCAGGCACGCGCGCAGTGCCGCAGCCTGCTGGGCGGCGACCGCCATGCCCTGGGCGTAGAGCGGGTTGAAGCTGCACAGCGCGTCGCCGAGCAGTAGGAAGCCATGGGGCACCGCGGCACGGCGCCGGTAGGCCCTGCGCACCGGAGCGCGGAAGCGGTGCGGCACCGCGTCGCCGACCGGTTCGGAGCGGGTGATCAAATCGAGGATGTCCGGCGCGGCGAGGGAGGCGGCGAACCGGGTGAAGCCGTCGGGGTCGGTGGGCGGGTGGTCACCGAGTATCCCGGCCAGCGTGACGTGCCAGCGGTCGTCTTCCACCCGCACCGCGCCGCCGCCGCGGCCGCTGGCCCCGGTCGAGATGATCACCGAGGCGTGCCCGTCGAGCTGGCCTTCGAGGCGGCGGTAGAACCGCGAGGAGTAGCCCAGATCCACCTCCAGCCGCTGCTCTGCGGGCGGCTCGGCGCCGAGCGCGGTGAGCCACACCGGCGCTCGCGTGCCGCGTCCGGTCGCGTCGACCACGAGGTCGGTGGCATGCGTCTCGACGCCGGAATCACCCGACACCGACACGGCGCGCACGCCGTGCCGGTCACCGATCAGGCCGCGCGCGGTTCCCGCCACGAGCCGCACCTGAGAAAGCCGCGATATCCGTTCCCGCAATAACGATTCCAGCAGAGGCCGGGTCGCGATCAGCGAGGTGAGCCCGGTGGCGGCCGGCGCGGCCCGCAGCCCGCCCACGTACCACCTGGTCGCGACCAGGGCCTCGGCGCGGGTAGCGCCGCGCGCGGTCATCTCGTCGGTGAATCCGGGCAGCAGTTCCTCGATGACGGTGCGGCCACCATCCAGCAGGCCGTGCAGGTGCCGTGCCTGCGGAACGCCTTTGCGCATGCCCTCGACGTCGAAGCCGTCGCGCTCGAACACCGTGACCCGCGCGAAGTGGTCGGCCAGAACCAGCGCCGCCAGCAGCCCGGCGACGCCCGCGCCGAGCACGACGGCGTGCCGTGCCCCGTTCACAACGTCACCGGCAGCGACACGATGCCGCGGTGGATCAAGCTCGGCCGGTACTCGATCGTGTCGGTCGCGGGCGCCAGTTTCGGAGCCCGCGCGAGCAGCGCGCCGACCGCGGCTTCGGCCTCGATCCGCGCCAGCGGCGCGCCCACGCAGTAGTGGATGCCGAGGCTGAAGCCGAGATGCTTGCGCGCGGGATGGTTTCCGGCGTAGCGGGTGACATCGAAGCGGTCGGCGTCCGGATAGACCCGGTCGTCCCGGCTGGCCGACGCCGTGAGCACCACGACTCCGTCGCCCCTGCGGAACCGGTGTCCGCCGACCACGGTGTCGGCCAGCGCTACGCGAATGGTGAACTGGGTGGGCGCGTCGTAGCGGAGCATCTCGTCCAGCGCGGGCGCGATGAGGTCGGGCTGGTCGCGCAGCAGGGCGAGCTGGTCCGGGCTGCGCAGCAGCGCGAGCATGCCGTTGCCGATGAGGTTGATCGAGGTCTCCATCCCCGCCACCAGGGTGAGCAGGGCAATGCCGATCACCTCCGGCTCGGTGAGCTGGTCGCTGTCCGCACTCGCGGCGACCAGCGCGCTCAGCAGGTCCGGCGTCGGATTCTCCTTCTTGCGCTGGACCAGCCGGGCGAAGTAGCCCATGCACTCCACTGCCGCGGCGGTGCGGGCCGCCACATCCTGCGGCCCGAGCAGCGAATCGGGGTCGCTGCCGCGCGCGATGGCCAGCTGCCACTCCCGGAACCTCGCGGCGTCGGCCGGGTCGGCGCCGAGCAACCGGACCGGCACCATCGCCACCGCCAGCGGCACCGCCAGGCCGTCGAGGACGTCGAGTTCGCCGCGGACGAGCGCCGCGTCCACGATCTCCCGCACGACCTGCCCGGCGACCGGGGCCATCTCGGCCATCAGCCGCGGGGTGAACGCCTTCGCGACGAGCTTGCGGTAGCGGCCGTGCTCGGGCGGATCCATCCGGACGAAGGAACCGGGAATCGCCGCCGTGGTGTCCCGGAACGGACTGATGCCCGCCGCGTAGCCGTGCCCCCAGTCCGCGCCGGTCAGAATCGCGGCGCACTCCTCGTAACGGGTGACCAGCGTGACCGGCACATCGCCGAACGCGAACGGGAAGAGCGCCGCCGCGTCCCGCACCCGCCGGTAGGCCGGATACGGGTCGGCGCGCTCGCTCGGATCGAAGGCGTCGAAGGTGACTTCGGCGGGCGTAACGGCGTTCATCGGGCCTCCATCCGGACACGCAGTTGCGACATGCCGCGCACGACCACGTTCGGCCGGTACAGCGGTTCCTCGAGCAGGGACATGGACGCGACCCGGTCGGCGATCGCCCGTAGCACCACGCTCATCTCCAGCCGGGCCAGCGGCGCGCCGAGGCAGTAGTGCAGGCCGAGCCCGAAGGACAAGTGCCGCTCGGCCTTTCGCCCGCGCGCATACCGCGCGATGTCGAACTCGTCGGCCCGCGGGAATGCCGCGGGATCGCGGTTGGCCGACGCCAGCAGCACGATCACCGCCTCGCCCGGCGCGAAAGTCCTTCCGGAGACCGTGATCTCGTCGTGCGCGGTGCGTGTGGTCAGATGCACCGGAGCGTCGTAGCGCAACACCTCGTCCACCGCGGGCTCGGACAGCTCGGGGTAGCCGCGCAACCGCTCGAACTGCTCGGGATTGCGGATGAGCGCCAGCACGCCGTTGCCGATCAGGTTCACCGTGGTCTCGTGCCCGGCGACGACGAGGATCAGCAGCGTGCCGAGCAATTCGGTGCGCGTCAGGCGCGCGCCCGCGTCGTCGGCTTGCACCAGCGCGGTGATCAAGTCGGCGCGTGGAGTGCGGCGGCGCTGTTCGACCAGGTCGCCGAAGAATTCGAGAAAGGCGTGCACGGCGGCGGTGCGCGCGTCCAGCTCCTGTTTCGACAGCAGCACGTCGGGGTCGAGGCCGCGCGCGATGCCCGCCGAGATCTCCCGCACGTGCTCGTGCGCCTCGGGCGGCACGCCGAGCAGTTCGCACACCATGGTCAGCGGCAGCGGATAGGCCAGCGCCTCGAGCAGGTCGACGTCCCGCTCGGCGAGCATCTTCGCCATCAGGTCCTCGACCAAACGCTCCGCGCGCTCGCGCATACCGCTGACGGTGCGCGCGGTGAACGCCTTGCTCACCAGTCCGCGCAGGCGGGTGTGCTCCGGCGGTTCCATCCAGAGGAAGGAGCCGGGCAGTTCGACCTCGCTGTCACCGTGCAGCAGTTCCGGTTCCTCAGCGTGGCTCCAGCGCGGGTCCTGCATGATCGCCTGCGCCTCGTGGTGGCGGGTCACCAGGTGGGTGTCGTGCGGGCCCGGCACGAACGGGGCCGCCGCGCGCAGCACGTCGTAACTGCCGTACGGGTTGTGCCGCATGTGCGCGGCGACGCTCTCGACGACCGCCAGCTGAACCGGGGTCGATTCCTCGACCGCGGATTGGTCGGAACTCACCGGCGACTCCTGGGTAGAAATGGACGCGGCGCGGAAAGGGACATAGCATCCGCCGGATCGCTGCGGACAATTCCGGGACGCGGGAGAGAATTTCTCGTCCATCGTGGTGCGCGGCACCGGCGCGGTGTGGCGGCGATTACCCGTTCCTATCGGGCCATAGCCGAAATACTTTATCGCGCAGTGCGATCGGATGATCGGCCTTGTTTATCGCCGACGTCAATTCATAACGAGTTCAATGCGCCGTCACAATTCGCTGTTTCCGTGGCGGACATGAATTCCGCGGATTCGGCCGGGACCCTGCACGGTCGCCTCGCCGAGATCGCCGCCGCCCATCCCGCGGTGGCCGCCACGTTCTGGTCGCTGCCGGAAACGGTGGACTACGCCGAGCTGCACCGGCGGTCGCTGGTCGCGGCGGCGGCGCTGCTGCGGCGCGAGGTCCGGCGCGGCGAACCAGTGGGCATCCTGAGTCCGAATGCTCCCGAGTTCCTCACCTGCCTGTTCGGTGTGACGGCGGCGGGCGGCGCCGCGACTCCCCTTCCGCTGCCCGCAGGCGCCCGCGCGGCGAGCGGCTACCCGCAGAAGCTCGCCGCCATCGTCGCGGCGGCGGCCATGCGCACGGTTCTGGTGTCGCATCGATTCGCCGACCTGGCGGCACTGCTCGGCGACACGCTGGACGTCGAATTGATCGACACCGCAGCACTTCTCGCGGAGGACACTGCGACGGCCGACGCTCTTCCCGAGCTGTCGAGCGACGATCCGGCCGTCATCCAGTTCACCTCCGGCAGCACCGCGACACCCAAAGGCGTTCGCCTGACCCACCACAACGTCCTCAGCGGCCTGGCATCGATCCGCACCGGCATCGATCTGAGCCTGGACGATCAGGGCGGGTTCTGGCTTCCGCTGTTCCACGACATGGGTCTGTTCGGCACGCTCTCGGCGATTCTGCGCGGCATCCCCGCCCACGTGTGGTCCCCGCTGTCGTTCGTCAAGGACCCGGCCCGCTGGCTCGCCGACTTCGCCGCCAGCGGAACCACCATCACCGCGATGCCCAATTTCGGCTACGAGGCGCTGCTGGCCGCCGTGCCCGCCGAGCGGGTGCGCGACTACGACTTGAGCCGCTGGCGGATCGCGTTCAACGGATCGGAACCGATCTCCCGAGATGTCGTCGTCGCGTTCTGCGAGCGCTTCGCCCCCGCCGGATTCCGACCGGCGACGATGTTCGGCGTCTACGGCATGGCCGAAGCGACCCTCGCGGTCACCTTCCCGCCGCTGGGCCGCGCGCCCGTCTTCGAGTGGGTGGATCGCGCCGCACTGTCGGATGGCGCGATCGCACAGCGTGTTTCACCGGACGCCCCGGGTGCTCGGCCGGTGGCCGGAGTGGGCTCGCCGGTACCGCGTATGCGGGTGCGCGTGGTCGACCCCGACCGGCACCGTGACCTGCCCGACGGCAAGGTGGGCGAGATCCTCATCCAGGGCGACGCGGTCACCGGCGGATATCTCACCGCCGACCCCGCGCGCGTGTCCGGTCTGTTCGCCGACGGCTGGCTGCGCACCGGCGACCTCGGCTACCTGAGGGACGGCGAGCTTTTCGTCACCGGCCGGTGCAAGGACATGATCACGGTGCGCGGCGTGAACTACTACGCCCAGGACGTCGAGGCGGCGGTACGCGACCTCGACGGCGTGTACAAGGGCCGGTGCACGGCGGCGATCGACCCGGACGGAGCGGACGTGATCGCGCTGATCGCCGAATCCGAGCGCACCGGAGCCGACGCCGACGCGCTGACCGAGGCGATCCGCGCCCGGGTCTCCGCCGAACTCGGCCTGGCCGCGGTCCAGGTCCACCTGGTCGCGCCGCGCAGCATTCCCCGTACCAGCAGCGGCAAGCTCCAGCGGCTCGCCGCCCGCGATCTCATCACCCACCGCAGGTAATCCCGACCGAACCGGAGCCTTTCGTGCACAGCTATGACGTCTTCCGCCACTACGAGCGCCTGCATTGGAAGCTGGCCGACCTCGATCTCGACGCCGTCGACGCGACCCTGGTCCGTCCCGAGTACATCACCCTGGCCAAGAGCGCGACGATGGGCGAGTCCAACGTCATCGCCGCGGTGCACGGATTCCTGAACGAGTTCGTCGACGACTACGACTTCTCCACGTTCGCGGTGGTGTGGGGCTACCAGGAAGTGCAGCACCACTACGCGTTCCGCTCCTGGCTGAACGCGCTCGGCGAGCGCGTGGACGACAAGGCCGTCGACTCGATGCGCGAGCCGTACGCGCCGGGCACCACTCCGTCGGCGACCCTGGCCACCAACATCATCTCCGAGCTCACCGTCAACCACATCTACCGGGCGGTGGCGAACTGGGTGGAGGAGCCCGTGCTGAAGGGATTGCTGCTCAACGCCAGTCGCGATGAGGCGGGCCACGCGCGCGAGTTCATCCACTACGCCACCGAGCGGCTGCGGCGGCGGCCCGAGGAGCTGCCGTCGGTGCTGGAGACCCTCTACGTGTACAGCTCGGAGGCCAAGATCAAGCACCCGGTCAGCACGTTCAAGGCCGGGATCAGCGAACTCGGCGACCACGAGACCATCGACACCGGCTTCGACCTGTTCCTCGAGCAGGTCGCCGCCGAGGGCGAGCTGGATGTCCTGCACGACAAGGTCCGGCGCACCTTCGCAGGCATGACCGGACTCGACCTGTCCAGCAACGCCAAGGTTCGCCGGGCCCTGGCCGACGCGATCGCCTAGCGCCATGGACCGCGACAGCGCTTTCGACGACACCGGCCACGGCGGAGTGGACATCGTCCGGGTGCCCTGGTCGGTGATCCCGGACTACCGCTGCTTCGGCTGCTCGCCGCACAACACGACCGGCCTTCGCCTGCGGTTCACCCCGCATCCGGACGGGTTGCAGGCCCGGTTCCGGCTCGGGCGCGAGTTCGAGTCCTACCCGGGCGTCGTGCACGGCGGGTTGATCGGCGTGATCTGCGACGAGGTGATGGGCAATCTCATCGTCCTGGCGCGCCACCACCCGGCGTTCACCGTCACCCAGCGCACCCGGTTCCTCACCCCGCTACTCGTCGGACGCGAATACCACTGCGTCGCAACGCTGCCCGGCGACGAAGGAGACCGCCCGATCCGGGCGTCCGCGGAGATCCGCGACGCCGACGGCCTCGTGTGCGCCGGCTCCACCGCGGCCTACCAGCCGTTCGCGCTCGACGACGTGCGCCATCAGCTCACCCTCGGCGACGACGAGGTCGCCGCGCTCTCCCACGCACTGTCCACCGGCACCGCCCTCGCCCCGAACGGAGTCGAGTCATGACCACCACCCACACCGCCGACGACATCCTGCGCACGGTCACCGGCATCGCCACCGCCGAGACCGGCATCCCCGAGACCGAGCTGCGCCCCGACCTGGACCTGCGCGGCATTGCCGGCGTCGACTCGGTGCGCGTGCTGCGCATGGTCGCCAAGATCGAGCGCACCTACGACATCGAACTCGAGGACCAGGACGTGTTCGGCCTGTCCTCGTTGCACGACGTCGTCACCGTGGTCGGCAAGGCGCTGCGCGAGGCGGCGGCGTGACCGTCACCGACCAGCCGGTCACCGCCGACACCAACCAGCACTACGACCTCGACCCCGACATCTTCGGCCAATTCCTCGACCCGCTGCGCAAATACAGCTCGGCGCTCTACGAATCCGAGTCCGACACCCTCGAGCAGGCGCAGCGGCGCAAACTGCGGTTCGTGGCCGACCGGCTCGGGCTGACCGGCGGCGAACGCCTCCTCGATGTGGGCTGCGGCTGGGGCTCGCTGATCCTGTTCATGGCGGCGGAATTCGGCTGCGAGACAACGGGTGTCAGCCCGGCGCCACGCCAGCACGAGTACATCGCCGAGCAGGCCCGCGCCCGCGGTCTCGCGGATCGGGTGCACACCCGGGTCGGCCACTTCGAGCGGATGGAACTGCCGCCGCGCGGTTTCGACGCCGTGACGCTGCTCGGCTCGATCGTGCACATGCCCGATCTCGGCGCGGTCTTCCGCCGAGCCCGCGGGGTGCTGCGGCGCGGCGGCACGCTGTACGTGTCGGAGAGCTGCTTCCGCAACGCGTCCGCGCGCACGGCGTTCGACGCCAAGGCCGGAACCGAGTTCGTGCGCGCGGACATCTTCGGGTGGGGCGATCTGCGTCCGCTCTCCGACCTGGTCACCGCCGCCGAGGACGCGGGTTTGTCCGTCATCGCGGTGGACGACCTCACCGAGCACTACCGCCGCACCATCGACGACTGGATCGCGAACGTCGACGCCGCCGCCGAACGCATCGACGCGCACGGGCCCGGCTTGGCCGCGAAGCTGCGGCACTACCTGGAGATCGCGAACGCCGGATGGGGTTACACCACCAAGCATTACGCGCTGACCTGCCGTAACGCCCGCTGAGCCGCAGGAGCGACAGATGAACATCGAATCGGCGCTGATTCCCGTCGACGAAGTGGTCGCGGCCGTCGACGGTTTCCTCGCGGCCTCGCCCGCCACGCGCGCCTGGGACGTGGAGACCGCCTTCGACTGGTCCCGCGCCGACGCGGGCCGCCTCACCGAAGGCCAGCGGTCCGCGGTCCAGTTCGTCACCCTCATCGAGGACCATCTGCCCGGCTACTTCGACGTCTACCACCGCTATTTCCCGGTGGACGACACCGTCGACCGGGACGCGTTCGCGCACAACCGCGAGCTCTACCACTTCACGGTCCGCTGGGCGCTGGAGGAAGACACCCACGCACGCGCGCTGAGCCGCTACCAGGTGGCGTCCGGGATGGCCGAGCGCGGCGCCCTGCGCGCCGAGCTGGCGATCGAGGGGCAGAAACCGTTCGACCTGCCCTACCGGCATCCGGTGCAGTTCTTCGCCTACGCGCTGGTGCAGGAGAAGGCGACGCAGATGTACTACCAGCACCTGCGCGAGGTGGTGAACGATCCGGTGCTCGGGGCGGTGCTGGCGCGGCTGTCGCGCGACGAGGCGCGGCATTTCAGTTTCATGGCCGACGTGGTCGGCCGCTACCTGCGGGTGCACGGCGACGCCGCCGTGGAGCCGATCCGGGAGGTGATCGCCACCTTCCGCATGCCCTTGGCCGACACCATGCGCGGCTACTGGCGGTGGGCGCTGAAGATCGCCGACGTGGCCTCCTACGACCACACCGAGGCCTACGAGCACCTGGTGAAGGTGATCGACCGCGCGGTGGACGCCCGCAGCGACCGCCTCGACGAATTGGTGCGCTTCATCGACGAATGCCGGTCACTGGCCTGAGCTTCGACACCGGACGGCCCGGCTCCCGATCGTGTTCCGGGAGCCGGGCCGTCCGCTGCGCTCAGTGTTCGGGCTGCAAGACCAGGATCGTGGTCGAACCGTGCGCGATCAGCTTGCCGTTCGCGTCGGTGATCCGGCCCTCCGCCGTCGCGGTGCGCCGACCGACGTGCACGGCGTTGGCCTCGCAGGTCAGCCGGGAACCGTCCAGCGTCACCGACCGGATGAAGTTCACCTTCAACTCCAATGTCGTGTAGGCCACGCCGTCACCGAGTTCGGTGAAGACGGCGCTGCCCATCGCCGTGTCCATCAACGTGGCCAGCACACCGCCGTGCACGGTGAACATCGCGTTGATCGTGGCCGGGTTCGGGTCGAGGTAGTACCGGGTGTAGCCGTCGCCCGCGGTTTCCAGTCGAATGCCCAGAGACGCGCCGACGCCTAGGTTTTCGCGAAGTCCCCGCTCGAAAACCGTGGTCAGTTCGGTGACACGGGACGCGACGGTTCCGTTGGCGTGAGTGTCGATGCTGGTCATGGCTCTTCCTCCCTGCGAACGTTGCCCCGCTATTCGACCAGCGCCCGATGAACGCCACCCGACGGCATCCGCTTGCATACCGACATTCGATCGGGTGATAGGACACTTTTTCGCAGCGAATCCGCCGCATCGGCACCGTCCTGCGCCCATCGCGGCGTGCGCTAGGGTTCGAACTCGTGTCCAAGCTGCGGCGACGGGTGGTCGAGGCTGCGGAAGCGGCGCTGGCCCAACGCAAATACGTGTCGGCGGTCGATGTGTTCGCCGTTCTGGGGTGGGTGCGGTCCGGTCAGGTCGATCGCTGGCGACAGGGGCAGGCGCCGTCGCTGGAGCAGGTCACGGCGGTGGACGGGCGACGAATGCTCGAAGCGGCGGATCTGCTGGGCGAGTGGGCCCGCGAGCACGGGCTGAACGCGAGCACAGCGGCGTATCTGTCGAGCGGCCGCGACCGCGAGGCGTTGCGGTTCGTCGACGACGGCGACGACACGGTGTTCCGGGTGCACTGGCTCTCGGCGGAGCTCAGCCCGGCGCGGCGCGAGCAGGTCGTCCAGCGCCAGAACCGGGCCCCGGATCTGACGGTGGTCGAGGCCGCCGAACCTTGGACGTGCGCGGAATGCGCCGAGAGCGGCTCGTATCTGATCACCTCCGCGGCCGGGCCGCTGTGCCTCACCTGTTCGGACCTGGATCATCTGGAGTTCCTGCCGGCCGGGAACGCGGCGTTGAGCCGGCGCGCCAAGAAGGAGAGCACCCTCGCCGCCGTGGTCGTCCGCTTCAACCGGCGGCGCAAACGCTACGAACGGCTGGGCATCCTCGTCGAGGAAGCCGCCCTCACCCGCGCCGAACAGCAATGCCTGGCCGACGAAGAGGCCCGTTCCCGCCGCCGCGACCGCGACCGTGTGCGCCGCGCCGCCGAGGACGTCGAATACCGCGCCCGAATGTCCGACGAGATCCGGCGGCTGTTCCCCCGCTGCCCCGCCGGCCGCGCCACCGAGATCGCCGAACACGCCGCCGCCCGCGGCAGCGGCCGCGTAGGCCGCACCGCCGCCGCCAAACTCCTGTCCGCCGAAGCGCTCACCCTCGCCGTGATAGCTTCCATCCGCCACCGCGACACCGACTACGACCATCTCCTCATGACCGGCATCCCCCGCTCGGAGGCCAGGGCTCGTATCCGGCCCACCGTCGACCGCGTCCTCGAAAGCTGGCGCGGTTGAGGCGGCGTTAGGTGGCATCGCGTGTCAGGTCATTTTTCGGCCCCGTCTCCCGCAGGCACCGGCGAACGACGGGCATGCTCGGCCACCCAGACGCCGACGCCGATCGCTCCGGCGACCGGCCACGAGACCAGTCCGGTGACCGCCGCCGCCCCGAGCCCGCCGAAATAGAGCAACGACTCCCGGTCCGGTACTCGATTGAGCACCGCCGTGGTCGCCGAGGAAACACCGGTCGCCACGCTGCGCGGCCCGGGCGGCAGCGGAACTCGCGCCATCCGCATCCCGAGCGTCGGAACCGGGACACGCACCCCGCCGCGCTCTGCGGTCGCGGTGTCGGAGCCGGTCGGCGCTTCGGTCTCGGTGGGCGGCGCGGAACGTGCCTTCTCCGGTGATTCGGAACCGGACTCGCGGACCTTCTCGGTTGCTGTCTTGGCCATGACCGCTCCTTCCTGCGCCCTGCACCTCGTCGCTGTGTATGTGATCCAGCCAAGCCGTGCTCGCCCCGCATCGCAACCCCTCGTCGGGATGCGTTCGGTCGCGAAGTGACAAACGAACGGACACCGCCGGACGTTCGCGGCCATGGCCGACGGCGGATCGGATGCCCAGCGCGGATGTGCGGTCTCCGCTTCGGACCCTGGGATTCTCCCAGTAGTGGCTGTTCAGTTGCTATGCATCACGATACCCACAATGAAGCGCCCCAAAATCGCCAGTTATCTTCGAGGCCAGTGGATTTTTCGCGCATTCACGAACTCACCACTTCAGGTTGCTGATAGTTTGCCGACGATGCACTCTTATGCCCGCCACTGTTCGGCGAATGCGGCGAACTACCCCTGGAGGTCAAGGTCGTGACTCGTCCGTTTCTTCGTTTGCTCGGCAGTAAACGCATCGGTTCCGCCCGTGCTATCGGCGCGTGCTGCGGAATGGCAGTCACTCTTCTGCTCGGGACGGCGGCAACCGCGGACCCGCTCTATCCGCAGCCCGATCCGGACCCGTTCTACGCCGCGCCCGCCGATCTGGCGGCGCACCGTCCCGGTGACATACTCGACGCGCGCGTCTTGCCACCGCTTCCGCTGTTCCCCGGCGCCACCGTCCGGTTGGTCGAGTTCCGGTCCACGAATTCGCGGGGCGCGCCGATCTCGGCGACGACAACGATCCTCACCCCCCTCGGCCAGCGGCCCGGCATGCCGCTGCTGTCGTACCAGCACTTCATCAACTCGCTCGGCACGCACTGCGCGGTGTCGCACCTGCTCTACCACAACGATCCGAACCTGTCGCTGACGACGCCGATGTTGAACGTCATGCTGGCGCAGGGCTGGACGGTAGCGCTGCCGGACCATCTCGGTCCGCAGTTCGCGCTCGGCGCCGGGCGTTTGGGCGGCCAGATCACGTTGGACGGTATCCGCGCGGCCAAACAGCTACCCGAACTCGGCTTGCAGAGCAGTCCGACCGCGCTGGCCGGTTACTCCGGCGGCGGTCTCGCCACGGCATGGGCGGCCGAGCTGCAACCTACCTACGCGCCCGACCTGCGGCTCGCGGGCGCGGCCATCGGCGGTGCCCCGATGAACCTGGTGACGATGGCCAAAGCGTTGGGTTTCGAACCGCATCCGGCGTTCGGCCTGGCCATGGCGACGGCGATCGGCCTGGAACGGGAGTACCCGGACCGTGTGCCGACCAGCCAATCACTCAACGAGCGCGGTCTGGCGCTTCGCGACCAGATGGCCAACAGCTGCACCAACGACATCCTCGCCGCGGGCGTGAACGGCAGCGCGCGCGACTATGTGACCTCCACGTCGGTCTTCGACACTCCGGCCGCATGGTCGGTGGTCGAGGAGAACAGTGTGGAGCTCTACCCGAGCGCCCCGGAAATCCCCATTTTCGAATGGCATTCACCTAGCGATGGGCTGATTCCGATCGATGCCATCGACAACACCAATCGCCATTGGTGCTCGGCCGGGGTGCCCGTGCAGACACTGCGCGTGGCCGACGTGGAGCATCTGACCGCAGCGGTCCTCGGCGCCCCCTCGGTGCTGCCGTGGCTCCAAGGCCGGGTTCGCGGCGAGCCCGCGCCCAGCACCTGCTGACGTCAGCTCACCACCTCCCGGAGTAGCGGTCGCGCTCTCGGAAGCTTCGGATGGCCGGGCCCGGCGGACGATTCGGACCCGATCCGGATTGCGCGGAGATTCCCGGGGTAGACCGCAGATACAGGAGGTGATGACATGCCGAAGGCTTGGACCGACAAGCAGGAACGCCAGTACGAGCACATCGCGGATTCGGCGAAATCCCGGGGCGCGAGCACCGGGCGCGCGAAGGAGATCGCCGCTCGCACGGTCAACAAGAACCGTGCCCAGTCCGGACAATCCAAGACCGCGAGCAAGACGTCGACCGACGACAAGTCCCCGCAGCAGCGCGGTGGTCAGCGTTCGCACAGCGGCGCCCAAGGGCCGACCCGTGACCAGCTGTACAACGAGGCCAAGAAGCGCAATGTCGAAGGCCGCTCGAAGATGACGAAGAAGGAGCTGGCGCACGCGCTCGGACGGGACTGACGCGACGCGCGGCTCGGCGACGAAGAAGCGAAAGGAGTGGAGATGACCAAGCAGCAGGAAACGGGCACCATCACCGGCACCAGGGACAAGGACTACAACCTGATCTGGTTCGTCGAGGCGTCCCTCGAGAACGCACTGCGTCTGGACACGTTCATCCAGGACGCGGAACGCGCCGGAGACACCGAGCTGGTGGAGTTCTTCCGCAAGGCGCAGGCCGACAGCCGCAAGGGCGGCCGGATGGGTAAGGAACTGCTTGCCAACCGTCTCGCCCAATCGAATATGTGACGTTTAGCAGACGAGCGGCGGACGGGAGCCCGAGTGGGTTCCCGTCCGCCGCTGGTTCGCAGGTCGTCCGGACGCGCACCGGCCCGTCGTGACGCGGTCCTGGCCGCGCCTTCGGGCTACCGCACCCGGCGGTCGCCGGGCCCGGCCGGGAAGAATCCGATTCACCGGTCTACCGCGGTGTCGTCGCCGACATCCTGGGTAAGTCGCTCTCGAACCTCGTCACCGAGCCAAGGAGCAGATATGCGCGTCGTCGTGGTCGGTGCCACCGGAAACGTCGGAACGAGCGTGCTGGAGACACTGTCGGCCGAAGCGGGAGTCAGTTCGATCGTGGGGATCGCGCGGCGCGTGCCGGGCATCCCTCGCCCGGGTGTGGAGTGGGTGCGCGCGGATGTGCGAACCGACGACCTGGAGTCCCATTTCCACGGAGCCGACGTGGTCGTGCATCTGGCATGGCTGTTCCAGCCCACCCATCAGCCCATGGTCACGTGGCGCGCCAATGTCGGCGGCACGGAACGCGTGCTGCGCGCCGTCGCCGCGGCGCAGGTCCCCGCGTTGGTCTACGCCTCCTCCGTCGGCGCCTACTCCCCGTGCCAGAGCGACGAGCCGGTGCCGGAGAGCTGGCCGACCGACGGCTGGCCACCCGCCGCTTACATGCGGGAGAAGGCTTACGTCGAAAGGCTGCTCGATCGGTTCGAGGCCGAGAATCCGGATCGCCGCGTGGTTCGCATGCGTCCGGCGTTCATCTTCCGCAGGCACACCGCCAGTCAGCAACGGCGTCTGTTCGCCGGTCCGCTGTTGCCGAACCGCCTGATGCGGCCGGGCCTCCCGCCGATCCTGCCGATTCCGCGCGGCCTGCGGTTCCAGGCGGTGCACAGCGCCGACGTCGGACGCGCGTACGCGCTCGCGATCGCGACCGATGCTCGTGGCCCGTTCAACCTGGCCGCGGAGCCGGTGATCGATCGCTCCTGGCTGGCCGCGGTCTTCGATGCCCGGGTGGTGTCCGTTCCGCCCTCGGTGATCCGCGCCGCACTCGCGATGGGCTGGCACGCGCGGACACTGCCCGCTACGCCGGACCTGTTGGACGGGGTGATGCACCTGCCGATCATGGACACCGGCCGCGCGCGGGCGGAGCTGGGCTGGACTCCTCGGTTCACCGCCGTCGACGCACTCCGGCACCTCATCTCCGGGTTGCGGGCGGGCGCGGGGGAAGACACCCCGCCGCTGGCCAGCGACGCGGGCGGGCCATGGCGCTGGAAGGAGTTCACCTCGGGAGTCGGTGGCCGCGAAATCGGCGTCGGCTAGTCACTCGGCCGAGTGCGCGGCGCGCTGACCGCGCGCCCCGGCCAGTACCTGTTCGATACGGGCACTCGTGGACCGGCCGGCCGCGTGCAATGGTTCCGTCGAGCGCAGCGTGCGGCTGAGGACGAAAGCGCCCTCGAGGCTCGTGAGAACGGCGAGGATGAGATCGCGAGCGTCCGCCGTGGACAGGCCGCGGCGGACGAAGTAGTCGGTGCCCTCGTCGATCCAGGAGGCGATGACTTCGGCGGCGACGTCGCGCAGCGCGGGTTCGCTGTCGGCGATCTCACCCGCGACGGTGCCGACCGGGCACATGTTGATCCAGCCGGTCTGCTCGATCTGTTCGGCGGCCGCCGCGAAGGCGGCGGGTATCGCTTCGCGCAAGTCGTCGTGTGCGTCGAGCAGCAGCGGGAGCAACTGGATGTACGCGGCCCCGGACGTGCGCAGCGCCGCGGCGGCGATCTGCGGTTTGCCCTCGGGAAAGTGGTGATAGAGCGACCCCATCGGAGCCTGAGCGGCGACGGTGAGTTGCTTGACGCTGGTACCCGCATAGCCCTGCGTGCGCATCAACTCGGCCATGGCGGTGACGAGGCGCTCCCGGGTGCTGGTTGACATTTTCTCGGTCACCCTTCCAGACTAGAGCAAACACTCTAGAGTGATCGCTCGAATGGAGGCGGACATGCCTGTGATCGAACTGCCCGCGGGACGGGTGCACTACGTCGAGCGCGGCGAGGGACCTCCGGTCGTCCTGCTGCACGGCCTCCTGATGAACCACACGGTCTGGGACCAGGTGATCGACGCCCTCCCCGAAGGCTTCCGGTACCTGTTGCCGGACCTGCCGCTCGGCGCCCATCCCCTGCCGCTGCGCCCCGGCGTCGACCTGAGTTTGCGCGGCCTGAACCACCTGATCGCCGACTTCCTCGCCGCACTCGACCTGCGCGAGGTCACGCTCGTACACAGCGATTGGGGCGGTGCGCTGTTCCTCACCGCCTACGGGTTGGACGAACGCGTCGGCAGGCTGATCGTGCTGCCGTGCGAGGCGTTCGACAACTTCCCGCCCGGCCTGCCGGGCAAGACGGCCACCGTCGCCACTCACCTCCCGGGCGGCATCTCGCTGGCGCTGCGGCAGTTGCGCGTTCGGTGGCTGCGCCGCTCGCCGTTGCTGTTCGGCTGGATGGCGCGGCGCCCATTGCCCGATGCGCTGGTGCGCGGCTGGACCGAGCCGGGGCTGCGCGACGCACGGATCCGGCGGGACCTGCTCGCCTACACCAAGTCGGCGTTCCCGAAACGAGAATTGATCGCCCATACCGAAGCGCTGCGCGACTTCCGTGGAGACGCCCTGATCCTGTGGTCTTCGGCGGGCAAGGTGATGCCGCGCGAGCACGGCCCCCGGCTCGCGGAACTCATTCCCGCGGCCCGGCTGGTCGAAATCGATGACGCGTACGTACTGTCCATGCTCGACCAGCCCGCCGCCGTAGCCGAGGCGATGTCGGCGTTCCTGCTCGACAACCACACCGCACCGGGGCGCGACAAGCGCTCGCCGCGCTAGCGCCCGCGAGTCACGCTTCGTCCGGTACGCCGAGGACACCCCGCCCGATCACCCCGGCGATCACCTCCGTCGAATACGCCATGAGCTGGCCGGCCTGGGCATCGCGCAGATGACGTTGGATCGGCGACCGCTTCAGATACCCCGAGCCGCCGCCGACCCGAACGCCGAGCTGCGCCACGTCGACCGCCACCTTGTTCGCGAGGTACTTGGCTCGGGACAGGTTGTCGAAGAACAGCGCGATCCCATGGTCGGCCTGCCACAATGCCTGTTCGTAGAGCGCGTGCGCGGCGGCGAGCCGGGTTTGCGCGTCCGCGACCTCGTACTGCACCCACTGCTGGTGCGCCAAGGGCTTGCCGAGAATTTCCCTGGTGCGCGCGTGTTCCACCAGCGCGTCCAGCGCGGCATCGGCGATGCCGAGCGAAATCGCGGGAAGCCCGGCCGGGATCACCGCGAAATCTCCCGGACGCGGCGCGCGGCCGCGGTACTCGGCACGCAGCACGGTGTCGTCGAACGCGAGCAGCTGGCTGCGGGTGGCGCGCAGGCCGAGAGTGTCCCAGATCGGGACGATCGATACCGTTTCGTCGGGGACCACGCCGAAGAAAGCGGGTTCCCCCGCCACGAGCGCGTTGACCAGCAGATAATCGGCGATCTCGCTGCCGGAGACGAACCGCTTCGCCCCGCTCAGCAACCACCCGCCCGCGGTCGGCTCGGCGACGTGCTGCGGCTGGAGGAAGCGGTTTCCGCTCGCCGGTTCGGACAACGCGTTCGCGAAGCGCTTACCCGCCCGCAGCTCGTCGGCGAAGAACGATCCCGAACTCTCGCCGGTGAATTCCGCGAGGGCGACGCCCGCCCCCGCGTGCATGGTCCAGATCGTCGCGGTGGACGGATCGGCTCGAGCCAGGATTCTGACGAGACGACCGAGGCCAAGGTAGCTCAGGCCCGCGCCACCGGACGATTCGGGCAGCACCGCGTCATCCGCGCCGGCCTCGTGCAACGCGTCCAGATGCTCGACGGCGAGCTCGGCGCGCTCGTCGTAGTCGGCCGCCACGGCCGCGAATCCGGTCGCCAAGTCGGCGACCCGGTCGAGCAATTCCCGCTCGCCGTCGCGGACCGGAACGATGAAATGCGCATTCGTCACGAAATGCTCTCTGGTCGAGGGGAATCGGCGAGCGAAGCTCGCCGGCTGATCTCCCCCGAGGGTACGCAGCCCGCGCCGACTTGCCTTGACGTCGACGAGAAGGTTTAGCGTGGCGGTAGCGGAGACAAGGAGGACGGATGCGCATCGGCGAACTGGCGGAGCGGGCGGGCACCAGCACGCGCGCCTTGCGTTACTACGAGGAGCACGGTTTGGTGCGGCCGCACCGCGCCGCCAACGGTTACCGCTCGTACGACGACGCGGAGGTGCTGATCGTGGCGCAGATCCGCGAACTGCTCGGCGCGGGCTTCGATCTCGACGACATCCGTCCGTTCGTCGCCTGCCTGCGGGCGGGCAACGGCTCCGGAGACGTCTGCCCGGACTCGGTGTCCACCTTGCGGCGCAAGCTGTCCGAGGTCGATTCGTACCTGGCGCGGCTGGAGCGAGTACGGGGTCAGCTGCACGAGCGGCTCGCGGCGGCCTGCGAGTTCGACCGGATCGAGGAGCCGCGGTGAGGTTCGCGGTCAGCTACAGCACTCCCTTCTTCGGCGTCGACCCGGACCGGTTGATCGCCTACGCCCAGCACGCCGAGCGCTGCGGATTCGAAGCGATCTACCTGCCCGAGCACGTCGCGCTGTACCCGGGCGCCGCGGTCGGACCGATGGAGATCACGCCCTCGGTGCCGTTCGCCGACCCCCTCGACGCGCTGAGCTTCGTGGCCGCAGCGACCGAGCGGATCCTGCTCGGCACCGCGGTGCTGCTATTGCCCTACCACCATCCGGTGGTGCTGGCCAAACGCCTCGCGACGATCGACGTGCTGTCCAAGGGACGGATGCGCCTGCTCACCGTGGGGGTGGGAACCCTGCCCGGGGAGGCACAGGCCGTCGGCGTCGATTTCGCCTCCCGAGGCCGCCGCGCCGACGAGGCCATCGATGTGCTGCGACTGCTGTGGTCCGGCGGCGCGGACGGGGTGAGCTTCGAAGGCGAGTTCTCCCGGTTCGAGAACCTGTGCAGTTATCCGAAACCCCTCGGCGGCGACCTGCCGATCCATGTCGGTGGAGCGAGCCGCGCCGCGGCGCGGCGCGCCGGTTCCCGCGGCGACGGTTACTTCCCGGGCGGGGTGCTCGGGCCCACCGAACGCGCCGCCCAGCTGGAGATCGCCCATACCGCGGCCGCTGCGGCGGGCCGGGATCCCGGCGCGTTCGAGTACACGCGCTGGGGATCTATCGACATGCCGGTCGAGCGGGTCGAGGGACTGGCCGAACAGGGTGTCACGCGCATCGTGGTGAGCGCGAGCACAGGGGACCCTGAGCAAGCCAGAGACGAGTTGTCCGCCTTCGCCGAACGATTCGAACTTGCGAACGCACTGAAATAGCTTTCGCGCCCGGGCGGCGGTCCCGAACCAACTCAGACGGTATGGCCCGCAACCAGATCCGCTACCGAGTGGTAATGCAGCGTCTCCGCGGTGGGCCGCAGCACGGCGCCGTCCTCGGGTTCCAGCAGCATCCCGACGTGATCACCGAGGTCGTAGCGGTCGCGGATACGAGCGACGAACCAGCTGGGCACCGTGCTGAGCACCGGGATGCCGCCCGGACCCGGGCGCCAGTCGCAGTGCACGAACTTGTCGATGTCGTCGCCGGTCTCACCGCCGAAAAGCCGTGCGAGGGAGACTTGTTCGCTGCCGAGCAAATGCACCGCGAGCCGGTCGGCGTGCTGCGCGACCCGATAGGTGTAGTTCTTCTTGGACAGGCCGATCAGGAACCGGCGCGGCTCGATGCTGACCTGCGTCGCGAAGCCGACGAGACAACCGGCGCGCCGGCCGTCCGCCTGCACGGTGACCAGCAGCACGGGATAGTCCGCCGCCGCGACCACCGCGTCGAACACTGCGGTCCGGTCTTCGGTAGCCATCGGTCCTCCCAGCGTGATGCGGCGTCTTCCCCGGATGCCCGCGCGACCGTCGCGCAAACATGCCGGAACGAGCAGCGCTCACCCTACAACCGCGGCGGCAAGTCGTCTGAGACGCCGACGTCGGCAAGGGTGAGACGCCCGTACGACGGCCCGGTAGATCAGCCCTTTCCGATCTACATTGCCGTGGATGATAGTCCACCACAACGACTTCCGTGCCGACACTGAAAACGCATGGTGGCGGTCGCCACATTGCGAGCGCATCTCTGCATACGGCCTGGCCCTCACCTCGGCGGCCGCGGTTCGGCGGCACGGATCGTGCCACGGACTCGGCGGCGAGCGAGGCCATGGGCAGGCCGAGGATCACAGATCCGCGTTCCGGTCGACGGCAGCGTCGCCGGTTCGCCGCCGCAGCGTCATGACGCCCGCCGCGGCGGCGATCATGCACAATCCCACCACCCAGAGCCCGGCGCGCTGGCTGCCGGTCACGTCCTTCAGCCCACCGGTGACGTACGGCGCGACGAAACCGCTGACGTTGCCGACCGAGTTGATCAACGCGATGCCGCCCGCCGCCGCCGCGCCGGACAGGAAGGTGCCGGGCAGGGCCCAGAACGTCGGCAGCGCCGCGAGCACGCCCACCGCGCACACCGTGACCGCGATCATCGCGGCGAACGGATCGCCGAG
The DNA here is from genome assembly GCF_047200615.1 of Nocardia sichangensis. Classification (NCBI taxonomy): domain Bacteria; kingdom Bacillati; phylum Actinomycetota; class Actinomycetes; order Mycobacteriales; family Nocardiaceae; genus Nocardia; species Nocardia sichangensis. The sequence goes on along the minus strand of NZ_JBJZOK010000010.1, from coordinate 24,019 downwards.
ATACAGCGCCACCGGGATGGCGAGACCGCCCAGCAGCGCGGGCAGGGCGACGTGCCGAGCCCGCTCACCGGTCCGGTCGCCGTGCCTGCCCCACCACACCATCACCACGGCCCCGACGAGGTAGGGCACCGCATTGATCAGTCCGCGCTGCACCACCGAATAGTGCGTTCCGTATTGCTGCTGGAAGCCGTCGATGATCGTCGGCAGGAAGAATCCCAGCGCATACAGGCCGTAGACGATGCCGCCGTAGACGAAGGCGAGGCCGAGCACCCGCGGATGGGTCAGCGCACGACGCACCGTCCAGTGCCCCGCGCGCCGCAACGTGGCCTGCTCCGCGGCGAGTTCGCGAATCAGCCATTCGCGTTCGGCGGAGGCCAGCCAGCCCGCCTGCTCGGGACGGTCGGTCAGATAGAACCAGGTCGCCACCGCCAGCGCGACGGCGGGCAACCCCTCGACCAAGAACATGAAACGCCAACCGCTGAGCCCGAAGACGCCGTCGCCGTATCGAATGATCAAGCTGGACACCGTCGCGCCCAACGCGGTGGACATGGGCACCGCGGTCATGAACAACGCGACGATCCGCGCCCGTTGCGCCTGCGGGTACCAATAGGTCAGATAGAGCAGGATGCCGGGAAAGAAGCCCGCCTCCACCACACCCAGCAGGAACCGCAGGAGATACAGCACGGTGGCGTCGGGTACGAAGGCCATCGCCGTGGCCACCAGCCCCCAGGTGGCCATGATCCGGGCGATCCAGCGCCGGGCGCCGAACCGGTGCAGCGCCAGGTTGCTCGGCACCTCCAGCAGCAGGTATCCGACGAAGAAGATGCCGGAGGCGAATCCGAACGCGGTCTCGGTGAGCCCGAGCTCGGTCTTCATGCCGCTCGGCCCGGCGAACCCGATGTTCACCCGGTCCAGATAGTTGACGAAGTACAGCAGCCCGAGAAAGGGCAGCAGGCGAATCGTGACCTTGCGCAGCGTCGTGTCTGCCGCCTCGGCGGTGGAAACCATCTGCGCACTCTCGGCTCCGGACGGCCGCGTCGTCAAGGGCGGCGCAGTAAAATCCGTCCCATGGCGGTTACCTGGCCGGACGAGGTGGACGACGTTCTCGGCGGCGATCTGACCTGCGCCGCAGCGTATGTGACGCCCGCGGGCGGCGCGGTGGTGTCGGCGGTGTCGCCGATCGGGCTGCGCGACCGGGCCGCGGGCACGGTGGGGTTCACGACTTCACTCGGGTTCGGACGCAAGCTGGAGCGAATGAAGCGGGAACCCAAAGTGGCGCTGGCATATCACGCGCGCGAGCACGGCATCGGAAGCCGGGAAAACTCGCGATTCGTGCTGGTGCAGGGCACCGCGGCGTTCGACCCGACGCCCGACCAGGAGGCGCTGGACCGCCTCGGCGCCCAGGCCACGCCCTACCTGGGCGCACCGCGGCGCGGTGTGTTCTGGGACCGGTGGCTGCGGGCCTACTACGCCGATCGAGTGGTCGTTACCGTGACCGTCGACCGCATCGTCGTATGGCCGGACCTCGACGCGGCGGGCACGCCCGAGATCCTCGGTGCCGCAGCGCCTTCTGTCGAACCAGCGACACAGCAGCCTCCGGCGAAGGGGACGGGCCCCCGGGTGGACGTCGCCCGGACCGCGGCCCAGGCGACGAAGCTGCCGCACCGGCTGCTCGGCTACCGGCAGGCCGACGGCTACCCGGCGGTCGTCCCGGTGCAGGTGACGGGGTCGAGCGCCGACGGTGTGCGGTTGACCGTCCCGGCGGGCCTGCCGCAAGGCGGACGCCGCGCCGGGCTGCTGGCCCACGAGTATCGGTCCCAGTTGATCGGCTTGGAATCGCGGCAGAACACCGGCTGGCTCGAGGTTTCCGGCACCGAGGCGGTGTACGCGCCGCACACCGCGTCCGGGTTCAAAGCGCCGCCGAACAAGACGATTTTGTTGCTGGGCAACGGTTTTCTCGCCCGGCGCGGACTCGCGAAGGCACGCAAGTCCGGCCTGGTCGAAGCATTGCGCTGAACCGCGCCCCAGGCAGCGACCGGAGGCGCGGGCCAGCCCCTAGTCCGCCGCCAGGTACACCGGCAGCCTGGCGTGCCCGTTGGAGATGAAACTGGACACGCTCCCGAGTTCGGCGGGATCGGCCGCCAGGCGCAGGTTCGGGAAGCGCTGGAAGAGCGCGGGCAGGGCGACCTCGGCTTCCAGCCGCGCCAGGGGTGCGCCCAAGCAGTGATGGGCCCCGTAGCCGAATGCCAGATGTTCCTTGCTCGCTCGCCGCACGTCGAACTCGCTCGCGGTGGGGCCGTGCAGTTTCGGATCGCGATTGGCCCCGGCGTAGGAGGCGAGAATCGGTTCGCCCTTGGCGATGCGCAGGCCGTCGATCTCGATGTCGTCGGCGGCGAAGCGCAGCGGCAGGTGCGCCACCGGCGCCTCGTACCGCAGCGCCTCCTCGATCAGATCGGACCAGGCCGCACGCCCCTCGGTCACCTCGGCACGCTGGTCCGGGTGGGTCAGCAGCGCGAAGACGGCCTGATCGAGCAGGTTGACCGTGGTCTCGTGCCCCGCGCTGATGACAAGCAACAACGTGTCGATCAACTCCTGCTCGGTCAGCTGCGAGCCGTCCTCTTCGTCCCGGTGCGAGATCAGCAGGCTGGTCATGTCGTCACCGGGTGTCTCCCGCCGATAGGCGACGAGCTCACCCAGGATCCGGTACATCTCCATGTAGTTCGCCTGGGACTCCTCGGGCCCGAGCGACGTATCGAAGATGCCGTCGACGCATGTGCGCAGACCGGCGTTCAGGTATTCCGGAACGCCCATCAGCGCGCTGATGACCTGGATCGGCAGCGGGTAGGCGAAACCTTCCCTGAGATCGACCGCTTCGCCCGCCGGCGTCGCGGCGAGCGCGCCGAGCAGGTCCGTCGTGATCTGCTCGACCATCGGGCGCATCGCTTGGGTGCGGCGGTGCGTGAAGGCGGGCGCGACGAGTTTGCGCAGCCTGCGGTGGTCGGCACCGTACGCGGTGAACATGTTGTTCACCGCGACCCACGGCAACAACGGCCAGTCCTGGGGTATCTCGCCGTTGATCAACGCGGGCCAGTGCTGCTTGCCGTCCTTCGACACCCGGGGATCGGCCAGCAACCGCTTGAGCACGTCGGCGTCGGTGACCGACCACGCTCGCACGCCGCCCGGCAATTCGACCGGGGTCACCGGCCCGCGCGCACGAATACGGGCGGACTCACCCTGAATGTCGGCACCCAGCGGGTCGAGGACCAGGGGTTGTGTGTCCATCGATGACTCCTTAGAAGACGGTCAGTGGAGGGGATTTCGGAAAGACGACCGGCAGGGACACCAGCGCACGGTGGAACGGTCCCGGCCGCCAGCTCAACTGACCGGGCTGCAGGCCCAACCGCATCTCGGGCAAGGCGTCGAGGATCTGATCGATCGCGTCCTGCACCACCAGGTACGCGGCCGACCGGGCGGGACAGGCGTGCGGGCCCACGCTCCACGCCAGATGGGCACGGCTGTCGGTGCGCTGCCCGACGCCGATCGCCGGGTCGTTGTTGCATCCGGCCATGCTGATCAGCACCGGCTGGTGCGCCGGTAGCCAGACATCATCGATGAGGATCGGCTGGCGCGGGAAGCTGACGCAGTAGTTCGCCATCGGCGGGTCGTTGAACAGCACCTCGTCGAGGGCGTCGCGCGTCGAGAGGCTGCCGCCGAGAAAGTCTCCCGCGAAACGTTCGTCGGTGAGCATCAGCAGCAGGGTATTGACGATGAGGTTCTGCATCGGCTCGATGCCCGCGCCGTAGAGCGTGACCAGCTGGTGGATCATCTCGACGTCGTCCAGCCCGGCCTCATGCTGCAACAGCCTGGACGTGATGTCGTCGCCGGAGTCCTTGCGCTTCATCTGCACGAGTTCGAACAGTGCGTCGGTGAGCATCGCGTTGCCCTTGTCCGCGTTGACGCCTTCGAAGATGGCGGCCATACCGGTCGCGACCTGCTGGCCGATGTCCGCCGGACAGCCGAGCATGGCATTGAGCACCGCGAAGCTGAGCGGGAACGCGTATTGGCTGATGAGATCCGCCGCGCCGTCCTCACAGAAGGCGTTGATCAGCGGGATGGCGATCTGCTCGACGGTTCCGTGCAGCGCGTGCAGGTCCACCCCGGCGATGCTGGCGACGTTCGCCTGGCGGTAGCGCAGATGCTCGAGGCCCGCACTGCGCAGCGCGTTCGGCCGCCACTCCAGCATCGGCAGGACCGGGCACTCGCCCGGAATGTCCTTCTGCCAGATCCGCGGATCGGCCGGGAAATGGTCGGGATCGTTGAGGATGCGCAGCGCGGTGTGGTAGCCGATCACAAGGGTGGCGGGCACGCCCGGCGACAGCTCGATCGGGACGAGCGAACCGAACTGGCGGCGCATTTCGCGGTATGCGTTGTGCGGATCTTCCGCGTATTCCTGCGAATACAACGGGTAACGAGGGCCGCTGGTGTCGATCGGCGATCCGTGCGAGACGGGGCACCCATTCGCGGAAGTGGACGGCGGGAACTGTGGCGTGGTCAAAGACGAAACTCCAGAGGAACGAACATGCGACGAACGCGATCGACCGGGCGCGTGCGCGCCGCGACGGCGAAGGTCGGCGTGATGCGTGGGGATCGGTGACAGGCCGGCGCACACCCTCATCAGCTGTGTGCACGACGACCTCTGAGCGGCAACCTCCTTCTGGACGGGAACGCGGCGACGGCGGCTTGCCGGACGGAGCACGGCTACTGCGCCGCGCTCCCCTCCGGCTGCGGGACATAGACGGGCAGGGGCGGTGATTCCGGGAAGAGGACCGGCAGGGCGGTCAGCGATCGATGGAACGGACCCGGGCGCCAGGTCAGCTGCTCGGCAGGAACACCCAACCGCATCTCGGGCAGCGCGTCGAGCAGCTGATCGATGGCGTCCTGGGCGATCAGATAGGCCACCGACCGGGCCGGACAGGTGTGCGGCCCGACGCTCCAGGCGAGATGAGCGCGATTGTCGGTGTACCGCCCCGTGTGGATCGCCGGGTCGTTGTTGCATCCGGCCATGCTGATGACCACCGGCTGGTGGGCGGGTAGCCAGACGCCGTCGATCAGGATCGGCTGACGGGGGAAGGTGACGCAGTAGTTCGACAACGGCGGGTCGGTGAACAGCACCTCGTCCAGCGCGTCGCGGGTCGAAAGGCTGCCACCGAGGAAGTCTCCCGCGAAACGTTCGTCGGTGAGCATCAGTCGCAGGGTGTTGATGATCAGATTCTGCTGCGGCTCGATGCCCGCGCCGTACAGCATCAGCACCTGCTGGACCATCTCCGCGTCATCGAGATCGACCGGGTGCCGCAACATCCGGGAGACGATGTCGTCGCCGGGATGGGACCGCTTCAGCGTCACCAGGTTCGCCATCGCGTCGTTGAACATCGCGTTGCCCCGCTCGGCATCCACCCCTTCGAACATCGCGGCCAGTCCCATCGCCGCCTGCTGCCCGATCTCCGGCGGGCAGCCGAGCATCGCATTGATCACGGCGAAGGCCAGAGGGAACGCGTATTGGGCGATCAGGTCGGCGGAGCCGTCTGCGCAGAAGGTGTTGATCAGCGGAGCGGCGATCTGCTCCACCGTATTGCGCAGCGCGAATTGATCGATCTCATCGATGCCCGCGACGATGGCCTGCCGGTACCGGGCGTGCACAAGGCCGGAGTTGCGAATCGCGGCCGGACGCCACTCGAGCAGCGGCAGGACCGGACAGTCACTGGGCACGGTCTGCTGCCAGGTCCGCGAGTCGGAAGGAAAATGGTCGGGATCGTTCAGAATGCGCAGCGCGGTGTGATACCCGATCACCAGCGTCGCGGGCACGCCGGGAGACAGCTCCACCGGCACCAGCGAACCGTATCTCGCGCGTGCCTGCCGATAGACCTGGTGTGGGTCCGCCGCGAAATCGTCCGCGTACAACGCGACCCGGGGTCCGTCGGAGCCGACCGGTGAACCGTGCGGGACCGGGCAGCCGGTGGAGAAGGACGATGTCGAGGACTGTGGGTGGGTCAAAACGTGACTCCAAAGTCGGAACGTTCGACGAGCAGGGTGGGCACACGACAAGCGTCCCGAAGCCCGGGAAGCGAATTGCCATGTGAGCGTCGCGAATTCGACACTACGTCGAATTCCGCTGCCGCAGAGCATATCTCGTGTGCCGAAACGGTGCGATCGTGCGTGTTCCCAAGTGCGTACGCCGACGGTGGAACACCTCCGCCCGCGTATCCCCGAGGGACACGCGGGCTGTCGAGTCCCGGCGCGGGACAGCCGAGCGCCCATGCCGGGTGTGATCGAGATGTTCTTCCCGGCCGACCTACTCCGTCGCCTCCAAGAACACCGGCAGCTCGGAATGACCGTTGGAGATGAAGCTGAGCACGGTGCCCAGCTCGGACGGATCGACCGCGAGGCGCATGTCCGGGAAGCGCCGGAAGATGGCCGGAAGGGCGATCTCGGCTTCCATCCGGGCCAGCGGCGCGCCCAGGCAATGATGCGCCCCGTAACCGAAGGCCACATGATCCTTGACCGAGCGCCGCAGGTCGAACTGGTCGGCGTTCGGACCGTGCACCTTCGGATCGCGGTTGGCCGCCACGTAGGAGGCCAGGATCGCCTCCCCCTTGGGAATACGGACGTCGGCGATGTCGATGTCCTCGACGGCGTAGCGCAGCGGCAGGTGCGCGACCGGCGCCTCGTAGCGCAGCGACTCCTCCACCACGTCCGACCAAGGGATCCGCCCCGCCACCACGTCGGCGCGCTGGTCCGCACGGGTGAGCAACGCGAAGATGGCCTGATCCAGCAGGTTCACCGTCGTCTCGTGCCCGGCGTTGATGACCAGCATCAGGGTGTCGACGAGTTCCTTCTCGGTCAGCTGTGAGCCGTCCTCCTCGTCCCGGCTGGCGATCAGGACGCTCGTGATGTCGTCGCCGGGCGCCTCCCGCCGGTACGCCACCAGTTCGCTGACGAGCCGGTACATCTCCAGGTAGTTGGCCTGGGCCTCCTCCGGACCGAACGAGGTGTCGAAGAATCCGTCGACACATTTCCGCACGCCTGGGCCCAGATGCTCGGGCACACCCATCAGCTCGGTGATGACCTGGATCGGCACCGGATACGCGTAGCCCTCACGCAGATCCACCGCCGTGCCGCGCGGGGTCGCGGCCAACTGGTCGAGCAACTCGGCGGTGATCGCTTCGATGCGCGGTCGAAGCGCCACCGTACGACGGTGCGTGAACGCGGGGGCGACCAGCTTGCGCAGCCGCCGATGCTCGGCGCCGTAGGCGGTGAACATGTTGTCGACCGCCACCCACGGGTGCAGCGGCCACTCCTCGGTGATCTCGCCGTTCATGAACGCGGCCCAGTGCTGCCTGGGGTCCTTCGAGACGCGCGGGTCGGCCAGAAGGCTCTTGAGCACGACGGCATCGGTGATCGACCACGCCGGCACCCCGCCGGGCAGTTCCACCAGGGCCACCGGCCCACGCTCGCGCAGCCGCGCCGCTTCGCCTTGGATATCGGAACCGGTCAGATCCAAGACTATCGGCTCTTGCGACATCGGACGCTTCTCCTTACACCATGTTCAACGGAGGGGACTTGGGGAAGACGACCGGCAGGGCCGCCAACGCCCGGTGGAATGGGCCGGGCCGCCAGACCACTTCGTCCGCGGGCACGGCCAGCTGCATTTCGGGGAGAGCGTCGAGCAGCTGGTCGATGGCTTCTTGCACGACCACGGACGCGACGGACTTCGCGGGGCAGGCGTGCGGGCCGACCGCCCACGCCAGATGCGAGCGATTACCGGTGCGGTCGCCGCCGCGGATCGCCGGATCGTTGTTGCACCCCGCCAGGCTGATCAGCACCGGCTGGTGCGCGGGCAACCAGACGTTGTCGATCAGGATGGGCTGGCGCGGATAGGTGATGCAGAAGTTCGCCATGGGGGGGTCGTTGAACAACACCTCGTCCAGCGCGTCACGCGTCGACAGCGCGCCGCCGAGCATGTCGCCACCGAAACGGTCGTCGGTGAGCATCAGCAGCAGGGTGTTGGTGATCAGGTTCTGCTGCGGCTCGATCCCGGCGCCGTAGAGGCTGATCAGGTTCGACAGCATCTCCTCGTCGTTCAGGCGGGCCGGGTGATGCGCCAACCGGGACGTGACGTCGTCGCCCGGCTCCGCGCGGCGCTGGTGGATCAGCTCCATCAGCGCCTCGGAGAGCATCTGCATGCCCTTGGCCGCCTCGACGGTGTCGAAGAGCATCGCCATGCCGGTGGCGACCCGCTGCCCCAGTTCCGTCGAACAGCCGACGATCCGGTTGAGCACTTCGAAGACGAGCGGGAACGCGTACTGGGTCACCAGATCGGCGGACCCCGCCTGGCAGAAGGTATTGATCAGCGGAATCGCGATGCGCTCTACCATCGAGTGCACCTCGTGCAGGTCGATGGCGTCGATGCTCGCGACGTAGGCACCCCGGTAGCGAGCATGCGCCGCGCCGCTGTTGCGCAGCGCGTTCGGGTACCACTCCATCATCGGACGGATGGGCGAGTCCTCGGGGATGTTCTTCTGCCAGATGCGCGGATCGGCGGGGAAGTGCTCGGGATCGTTGAGGATCCGCACGGCTTCCTGATAGCCGATCACCAGCGTGGCGGGCACCCCTGGCGACAGTTCGATCGGGACCAACGAACCGTGGCGCCTGCGCATTTCCCGGTAGATCCCGTGGGGGTCGGCCGCGAATCCCTCAGCATAGAGCGGAATTCTGGGACCGTCGGTGTCGATCGGCGATCCGTGTGCGACCGGGCAGGCGCCGCTGGATAGGTGCCCGGGGTGGGTCGAGGACTGGGACGTGGTCAAATGCGAGACTCCAAACGGTGGAACAAGAATTCGACTAGCGTGATCAGCGAACGCAGGCACGTGCCTCGGTCCCGGGCGTCCAGTGACGTCAGGGGAGTCCCGGGTTCCAGGTCGAGGGCATCGCGCACCTCGTCGAGCGGGTAGGGCCGGGCGCCTTCGAACTGGTTGACGGCGACCGAATACGGGACGCCGCGCTCCTCCAGCACCGAGAGGACCTCGTCGGACTTCTCGATGCGGCGGGTGTCCACCAGCACGAGCGCGCCGAGCGCACCGCGGGCCAGCTCCTCCCACAAGGGGACGAAACGCTGCTGACCCGGAGTGCCGAACAGGTAGAGCGCCAGTTTGGGACTGAGCGTGATGCGGCCGAAGTCCATCGCGACCGTGGTCTGCGACTTGCCGGGCAGCCCCGCCATGTCGTCGACGCCGACACTGGCTTCGGTGATGGTCTCCTCGGTGCGCAGCGGTTTGATCTCCGAGACGCTGCTCACGAACGTGGTCTTGCCGACACCGAAGTTGCCGGCCACCAGCAGTTTCACCGAGCGGGTCACGGTCTCCGGCACGTAATCGACGGTGCGATCAGACGGCGAGAGCACGGAGCCCATTGAGTACCTCCTCCAGCAGAGCGATCTCCGGCAGGGACTCGGCCGGGGTGGGGGTGACCAGGTGCCCGCCGTCCATGAGATCGGACGCGACGATCTTCACGACGGACGGCGGAAGGTCGAGGTACGCAGCGATCTCCGCGATCGACAGCGCACCCCGACGGCTGCACAGGGCCATGACCCGGCGCGCATCGGGCGACGCGCCGGGGAGTGGATCTTTGGCGGTCAGGACCAAAGTAACCAGGTCCAGCTCGCGAGTGGGGCGCGTACGCCCTCCGGTGCGCACATAAGCCCGGACCAGGTCCGGATCGCGCCGCGGCTTGCTCATGACGGCACCTCGCTCTCGCTCGGCTCCGTGCTGCCCAGCGGCGCAGTACCTCTGACTCGCTCGCTGCGCTCGATCATGGCATTTCGCTGCCGTCAACGCGCCTGCGCGGCTGGCTGCCGAGCTCGCGTCCGACCCGGCCTGCCAGCTCGTTCATCCGGTGGGCGACGAGGCCCACGTCGATGTCGTTGGTGGTCGCGACGCCGAGTAGCGCGCCCTCGCCTGCCGCGGTGATGAGGATCATCCCCTGGTCGTACTCGGTGATGTTCTGCCGCACGCCGTTCGTGGCGTCACCGCAGAATTCGCCGAGCGCCTTACCGAGCGAACGCAGGCCGGAGGCCGCGGCGGCGAAGCGTTCCGCCTCGTCGCGGGCGATCCCCGTGGAGTGCGCGATCCGCAGGCCGTCGTCGGACAGCAACACCGAGAACCGCACACCCGTGATGCTGAGATCTTCGAGTAGCCAGCCCAGTTTGTTGCTGCTGTCGGTCACGGGTGTGGCCATCAGGATGTCATCCCTTCCGTGTCATCAGATGCGGCGGCGCGGCCGCTCTTGGAGCCGGTGTGCCAAGCTGCGGCGACCTCGGGGCGAGCGAGGCCGGGTTCGGTGCGCGGCCCGACCGGGGCGAGTGCGACCGTCCTGCGTCGCCGCTTGGGTAGCCCGCCGCTGGTGATCTCGCTCACCGACAGCGACGGCTCGTTCTCGCCGGGCTGTTCGCTCGGCGCGTCCTGCGCGGGAACCGTGACCGGCTCCGGTTTTGCCTCGGTCACGGGCGCGACCTCCTGGACGTTCTGCGGGGTGACCAGCAGCGACTCCGGGATGTAGACCATCGCGCGCATGCCGCCGTAGACGTTCGGGCCGTCGATGTAGACGGTGAAGCCGTAACGGCGGGCCAGCGCGGCGATGCCCGGGAAGCCGACCTTCGGCGACGGACCGAGCTGGTGGATGTCGACGGGCCGCTCGTGCGCGAGCACCTGGCGGGCCTCCTCCATCTGCTCGGCGTTCATCCGCACGCCCGCGTCATCGATGATGACGGTGACGCCGTGGTGACCCTCCTGGAAGTTGACGTCCACGTAGGAAGTCGGCGGCGAGTACCGCAACGCGTTGTCCAGCAAGGTCGCCAGTGTGTGCACGAGCGGTTCCACCGCGCGGCTGATCACGACACGGTCGAGCTGGTTGGGCCGCACCCGCAGGTATTCCCGGACACGGCCGATGGCGCCGCCGACCACGTCGGTCAGCGTCTGCGCGGGCCAGCGGCGGCCGGGCAGACCACCGCAGACGATCACGTAGGACTGCGCCTGGCGGATCATCTGCTGCACCGTGTGGTCGATGCGGGTGAGGGTTTCGTACACCTGATCGTCGCGATGCTCACGCAGCGCGGCGCTCACCACCTGGCTGACGTCAGCGCCGAGGCTGACCACGGAGGTGCCGAACGAGCGGACCGCGGCGCTGGTCGCCTGGCGCGATGCGGAGGCGACCTCGTTGCGCGCGGCCTCCTCGGCCGCCTTGATCGCCTGCTGTCCTTCGTTGTTGGTCAGCTCCCTGGTCTCCGAGCGCATCAGGCTCAGATCGTCGGCATACCGCTCGGAGATCCACCGCAGGATCTGCGCGAGCCGCGAATTCTCCATGCCCGCCTGGACTTCGACCGGGGGCACCTGGGACTCGAACCGGCGGATCGACTCGGCCACCGCGGGTAGCGTAGTGGCGGCGAACCGCTCGAGCGTGTCCTCCGTCGCGCGCTGTTCCCTGGCCAGAGCCTCGAGCTTGGCCCGCTGAGCCCTGGCATACTGTACTGCGTACAACGCCCCCGCTACGGCGATCACCAAAGCGACGGCGAGGATCCATGAAAGCACCACGGCGATATCTTGATTCATCAGTTCTTTCGTCGTTGACTGGTCTCGAGGAATCGGCCCACTGCCATCCTGCTTCGCTCGCCTTCCCTCGCCTGCCGACCATGAACGGACCGGTCGGTGGGGTCCGCGTCGGAGTACCGGAAATCCCACGACGGCACCGGCGCTCACCGAGAGCGCCTACCGCACAGTGCCCGCAGGACAGGCGATTACATGTCAATCGCCGACCGCCCGGATCGTGTCCGAACGGTAACCAGAACCCGACCATTCGCACATTAGCAGCATTCCAACGAACTCTCTGCCGATCCCACAGACACTTTCCGGATTCCCGGAACTGGGACGATAGGTGCCGCGGATCGCGACATAGCTGCGCAATAATGTTGGGCTGCCGTGCAACCCGTGGACCATTTGTCCTGCGTATGGGCCCGCGCGTCGGACCAGCACCGGAAGCGCGGGTGGCGGCGCGGATGCCGCGAACGCCCACGGCGGCCGAGCCGAACAGGCGGAATGGCCGTTCGCTGACGCATCAACGAATGTATTGGCGGGTGCTCGAATTCGATTCCGCGAAGTAGCGTCCACCGCTGTGCGGGGAGTCCGCCCGGACCGGCCGTGCCTCGCACCGACCGGACCGCCGGAGCCGGATACCATGCGCCCATGGCAAAGCTGAAGGTCTCGGTCGACGTTCCGATCTCGCCCGAGGAGGCCTGGACGCACACCTCCAACCTCGCCGAACTCGACAAATGGCTGACCATGCACGAAGCGTGGCGCGGCGAGGTTCCCGCCGAATTGACCGTCGGCACCCAACTGGTCGGCATCGCCTCGGTCAAGGGCCTGCGCAACCGGGTCACCTGGACCGTGCGGGCCGCCGAGCCGCCGCGCCGCCTGCAACTGACCGGCGCGGGCAAAGGCGGCACCAAACTGGGGTTGCAGCTGCTCGTCGCCCCGAAGGGCTCCGGTTCGGAGGTCACCGTCGACATCGAACTCGGCGGCGCGCCGCTGTTCGGCCCTATCGGATCCGGTGTGGCCCGCGCCGTCAAGGGCGATATCGAACGTTCCCTGGACCGCTTCATCGCCCTGTACGGCTGACCTCCGCCGTCATACGCCGATGGCGTCGAAGATCGTTTCGGCGCGGTCGCGGGTGCGATACATGCCCCACGCGGTATCGGCCAAGTCGTCCGGATCGAGAGTGTGGCCGTCCGCGCTGCCGAAGCGCGCCGGGTCAGCGGTGACCATCGCGTGGATGTCCCCGCGCTCGACGAGTCCGCCGATGGTCAGCGTGCCCGCATAGAGACCGCGCTCGGCCAATGCCGCGTTCAAGGTGAGCGCGTAGTTGCGCAGTGCCGCCGCGGCGAGGGCGAGGTGGCCGAGCATGGGCATGGGGCGGACGCTGGAGAGCCCGCCGGCGAAAAGTAATGCGCCTTTCCCGCGATCGAGCATGCCCGGCAACACGTCGCTCACCACGTCGACCGCGGGCCACACCCACTCGAACGCCGATCGCGCCGTGGCCGCGTCGATGTCGGTGATCGGCACGGGCTGCTGCGTGGAACCGGGTCCGTAATAGACCATTCCGATCGGTCCCTCCTTGTGGATGTCGCCGAGTACCACGCCGAGCCGCGACCGGTCGGTGACGTCCGCGACGTGAGCGGTGGCGTGTACACCACGCTCCGCCAGGTCCGCGAGGTACCCGGCGTGCCGTGCATCGCTGCGCGAGATCAGCGCGACGCGGAACCCTTCCCGTCCGAAGCGCCGGGCCATCGACATCCCGAGGCCGGGGCCGACACCGACGATCACTGCTGTTCCCTGATCCGCCATGCGTTCTCCTTAATTTGAGGCCCCCCTCGATTTATCACCGTAGCACAGAATCTGAGGTGTGCCTCAGGTTCTGTAGGATGACCGCGTGACCAAACCGCTGCGCCGGGACGCCGCTCGCAATCGCGATAATCTGCTGCGGGCAGCGGCCGAAGTGCTCACCGAGCAGGGCCTCGACGGCTCGCTGGAGGAGATCGCGCGGCGCGCCCGCGTAAGTATCGGGACGCTGTACAACCACTTCCCCACCCGCGACATCCTGATCGATGCCCTTCTGCCGCCCCGGCTGGCGGCGGTGGACGAGATCGCCGCCCGGGCGGCGGCCGAACCGGACGCGTGGACGGCGTTCACCGGATTCGTGGAAGACCTGCTCAACAGGCTCACCGCCGATCGCGGACTGCTCGAGGCGTTCACCGGGGATCATCCTGCGGCGGCTCAACTGGCGGAGGCCTGCCATCGCGGTATGTCGCACCTGTCGGCGGTGCTCGCGCGCGTCCGGGATGCCGGCGCGCTGCGCGCCGACGCGACCGACGAGGATGTCGTCAACTTGATGTGGGCGCTGTCGCTGCTCGGCGAGACCACCGGCTCGCCGTCGTGGCGGCGCGGCCTGGAGATCGTCTTCGACGGGCTTCGCGGCGATCGCTGAACGAAAGGATTTCGTAGAGGTGCCCTACGCAACGGCGGCCGACGGAGTTCGCCTCGCCTATCAAGTGGCGGGCACGGGCAGCGCGCTGGTCCTGCTCGCCGGTCAGGCCAACACCCACCACTGGTGGGACGGCATCCGCGCGGACTTCGAGACCGGGCACCGCACCATCACACTCGACTGGCGCGGCACCGGCGACAGCGACAAGCCCGACGAGGTGTACAGCACGCGGGGATTCGCCGACGACGTGGTCGCGGTACTCGACGACCTGGGCGTGCGGCAGGCCGCCGTCTACGGCACGTCCATGGGCGGGCGGGTGGCCCAGTGGCTGGCCGCGCGCCATCCGGACCGGGTGCACTCCCTGGTGCTCGGTTGCACTTCCCCCGGCGGCAAGCACGCATTCGAACGCGGTCCCGAGGTCAGGAGGTCGCTCGGGCAGCGTGACCCGGCCGCCGCGCGACAGGCTCTACTGGAACTGATGTACACCCCGGCCTGGCTGGCGAGCACGTCCGGCCCGTACAACACGCTCGGCGACCCGGCCATGCCGGTTTACGCGAAGCGCAGGCATCTGTACGCGAGCAACAAGCACGATGCGTGGGATGTTTTGCCGGACATACGGGTTCCCACCCTGGTGGTGCACGGCACCGAGGACCGCTTCAATCCCGCCGCGAACGCTCCCCTGCTGGTCGCGCGCATCCCCGACGCGCGACTACATCTGATCGAGGGCGCACGGCACGCGTATTTCGACGAATTCCGCTCGGTGGCGAGCTCGGCCGTCCTGGCGTTCCTCCGCGAGGCGCGGCAGCGGCCCACCGCAGGCCTTGCCCACGGCAAGAAATAGGGGCCGCGGCGGCATCCGCCCGGCCCCTACGGCGGTAGGTCCCGGGATCGGCAGACGATCTCGGGACGAGTACCGCTAGGCGTGCACCACTGTCGCCGCGTCGGCCCCCTGCGGGTTCTTCGGCTTGGTCCGCGGCAGGAAGGACGCCGGGATCAAGGTGAGCACGATCAGCACCAGCGCCACCACATAGGTGTGGCTGAACGCTTCCGCGGCCTGCTGCAGACCGGTTTCGACGGCGCCCGGCGGAAGCTGGCTCGCCAAGCTGGGATCGAAGTTGGCCGCGATCGCCGGGCGCGCCAGCGGCTGGTTGTTCAGCAGGTTGGTCAGCACCACCGACATCGTCGCCGTGCCGATGGAGCCCGCGGTCTGGTTGACGATGTTCATCAGCGTCGACCCGCGCGCCACCTGCTGGTGGGTGAGGGTCTGGATCGCCGCGGTCATGATCGGCATCATGGTGCAGCCCATGCCGAGGCCCATCACGAACAGCGCGCCGATCATGGGGAGATACGAGCTGTCCGCGTCGAGCTGGACGAAGTAGGCCGTCCCGATCGAGATCAGCGTGATGCCGACCAGCACGATCTTGCCCGGGCCGATCTTGTCCACGAAACGGCCCGCGATCGGCATGCTGAGCATCGCGCCGATGCCCTGCGGCGCGATCAGCAGACCGGCTTGCAGCGCCGACTCACCGCGCACCTGTTGCAAATAGGTCGGCAGCAGCAGACCCGCTCCGAAGAACGCGATGGCGAACAGCACCATCGTGAGCACCGCGAAGGTGAGCGCGCGGTTGCGGAACAGGTGCAGATCGATCAGCGGGTGCTCGGTGCGCAGCGCGTGGAACACGAACGCGACCATCAGCACCGCGCCGATGGCGGCCGGGATCAGCACCCGCGCCGCGAGCACCGTCCCCTGCTCCGGGATGGAGGAGACGCCGAACAGGAACAGCGCAAGGCCGGGCGAGGCCAGCAGCATGCCGATGAAGTCGAACGACTCGGACGGCTCCGGCTTGTCGCTGGGCAGCACGATGAACGCCAGCGTCAAGGCGATCACGCCGATCGGCAGGTTGATCAGGAAGATCCAGTGCCAGCTGAAGTTCTCGATCAGCCAGCCACCCAGGATCGGGCCGCCGATCGGGCCGAGCAGCATCGGCACGCCGAGCACCGCCATCACCCGGCCGACCCGCTGCGGACCGGCCGCATGGGTCATGATCGTCATGCCGAGCGGCATCAGCATGCCGCCGCCGAGGCCCTGGATCACGCGGAACGCGATCAGCGATTCGATGTTCCACGCCGTGCTGCACAGCAGTGAGCCGAGCACGAAGAAGGTCAGCGCCATGATGTACAGCCGCTTGGTGCCGAAGCGGTCGGCCGCCCATCCGGTCAGCGGGATCACGGTGGCCAGCGCCAGCGTGTACCCGGTCATCGTCCACGCCGCGATGGCGTAGCTCGTGTCGAACTCGCGCTGGAAGGTCGGGATCGCGACGCTGACGACGGTGATGTCGAGAATCGACATGATCGCGCCGAGCACCACGACGCCGGCGACCTTGAAGACGGCCGCGTCGAGTTTGTCGGTGGCCGGGTCGGGCCCAGCCGCCTGGGTATCCGGAGGTTGTGTCACCGCTTAAGCGTGGCACCTTCACGGCCGCAATACCAGTCATTACGGGTTCCCGTTGCCGGAAATTCCGCCAGCGCGACCAAGGCGGCCCGAGTCGCTGCCTCGCTCGCGGGCAGCAGAGGCAACCGTACCGCAGGGCTCGGTATGCGGCCTTGCGCCGCGAGCACCGCTTTGATCACCGCGGGGTTGGGTTCGGCGAACAACGCGGCCGACAATACCGCGAGCCGGTGACCGAGCGTCCGCGCCACATCGACCGGACCGGAGCGCCACGCGGCGACCATCGCCGCGAACGACGAAGTGTGCACGGCGGCCGAGGCCGCGATCGCGCCGGACGCGCCGAGGGCCAGCAGCGGCGCGGCGAACAGGTCGTCGCCGGCCAGTACGGCGAAGTCGGCGGGCCGGGCGGCCATCAGCGTGACGGTGGCGTCGTCGACGGCGCCGACGGCATGCTTCAGGCCGATGACGTTGGGCAGGTCGGCCAGCGCGAGGAGTGTCGCGGTTCCCAGGGAAAGTCCGGTGCGGTAGGGGATGTGGTAGATGATCAGCGGCACGGGAGAGGCCGCCGCGAGTTCGCGGAAATGCGCGAGCACGCCCGCCTCGGAAGGGCGCGTGTAATACGGGACCACGGTGAGCGCCGCGGTGGTGCGCGGATCCAGACCGGCGAGGGCTTCGACGGAGGCCGCCGTCGAGTTCGATCCGGCGCCGACGATCAACGGCGCGTCGCGTTCCCGGCACACGCGCGCGCAGACGGCGATCACTTCCGCCCGCTCGGCGGCGGTCAGAGTCGCGGGCTCCCCGGTCGTGCCGAGCGCGACCAGGCCGGTCGCGCCGTCGTCGAGGACTTGGCGGGCGAGCCGCTCCAGCGCGTCCGCGGCGAGTGCGCCGTCGGCCGTGAACGGGGTGACCAGAGGAACGAAAAGACCTGCGAGCGTCATGACGATCAGCCTCGCCGCTGGAATTCATCAGATCCAGTTCACATTTCTGTCGCAGACCATAAGCTGAACTTATGCTCGACGTCCGCAAACTCCGCCTACTGCGGGAACTGTCGCACCGCGAGACCATCGCGGCGGTCGCGGAGGCCCTCGCTTACACCCCTTCGGCGGTCTCCCAGCAACTCGCCGCACTGGAACGGGAAGCGGGCGTGCCACTGTTGACGCGGACGGGCAGGCGAGTGACGCTGACCCCGGCGGCCGTGGCGCTCGTCGGGCACACCGAGCGGATTCTCGCGGTGCTCGAGCAGGCCACCGCCGAACTGGCCACGATCCGCACCGAACTCACCGGAACCTTGCGCATCGGCGCGTTTCCGACCGCGGTGCGGACCATCCTTTCCCCCGCGCTCGTCGCGCTGAGCAGCGCGCATCCCCGGCTGGAATTGCGTGTGACCGAATTGGACCCGGCGCTGGCGCCCGACGCGCTGCGCGCCGAGACGCTGGACGTCGCGCTGATCCAGGAGTACGACTACGCTCCGGTCCCCGCCGATCCCGCGTTGCACAGCGAGCCGTTGTTCGAGGAGATCGTCCATCTCGCCGCGCGCACCGCCGAACCGCTCGCCGATCATCGCGAAAGCGCTTGGATCGCAAGCACTCCCGGCACAATGTGCCACACCATGACGATGCGGGCCTGCGAGGCGGCGGGCTTCACGCCCAGGATCCGGCATCACGCCGACGACTTCGGCACGGTCCTCGCGCTCGTGGCCGCGGGTCAGGGTGTCGCGCTGGTCCCGGAATTCGGTACGCGGGATTGCCCGCCGGGCGTCATCCTCGGCGCGCTGCCGATGCGACGGCGCACGCACCTCGCCTACCGGCGCGGCACGGGCGACCATCCCGCCGTGCGCGCCGCACGCGTCGCGCTGCGCGAATCGGCGGGGCGCTCCGGCCGCTGAACCCTCAGCGCAGCCGATATCGGCTGGTGGGCACGACATCCAAGTTCCGGTCGCCGCCGAAGGTCGCGACGCTGGCCATCAGCCGATCGATGCGGCGCGCCAGCTCCGCTCCGTCACCGCCGCTGCCGTAGAAGGCGTGCGGATCGGTGAGCGCCGCGAGCGGGAAGAGCTCCTCCACGATCCCGGCGATGTCCGGCGCACCGGCCGTCGCGGGCCCGGTCACGACGTTCTGCACGTAGCCGAAGGTCGCCTGGGTCTCGATGGCGACGGCGGTGTGCTGGTTGCGCCAGCGATCCAGCCACTCGGCATGCGACAGGTCGTCCGGTTTACGCAAGAAGGCGAAGTTCGACAGGCCCGGCGCACGCTCGAGCACCGCGGTGACCGGCGGGGGAATCGGCGTCACCTCCTCGACATGCCAGCCTTCCACCCGCTCGGCCACGGTGCTCAGCACCCGCGCGGCCGCCTCCGCCTGCGGCGCGTCCGCCCACCAGACGCTGACGACGGCTCGCACCGGTTCGTCGAATGACGTGATGCGCAGCATCGCCGTCTCGACCGCCGCGTCGGAGATGTTCGCCTGCACCGCGGCGGCCCCGGTCAGGAGCGGCGCGAAGTCCGCCGCGAGCGGGTCACCGACGCCCCACAGCGCAAAGATGGTCTTCATCGACAGGCCACTTTCTAGAACACGTTTCACTCGTGTTCGAGCCTAACCCACCCGCGCGGTTGGCCGCTCGGGCTCGGGGTATCCGACCCTCAGGCTTGCGAAGGTGGTGATCCGTGCGAACCATATCGACCGACATACCGGCCAGGCTGGATCGCCTGCCCTGGTCTCGGTGGCATTGGATGATCGTGATCGGGCTCGGGTCCGTCTGGATCCTCGACGGGCTCGAAGTGACCGTCGTCGGCAGCGTGGCCGCGCGGCTTTCGGAACCGGGCAGCGGCCTGACCATCACGGCCGCACAGGTTTCCGGCGTCGCGGCGGCGATGTACGTCGCGGGCGCGGGCTCGGGCGCTCTCTTCTTCGGTTGGCTGACCGACAGGTTCGGCCGCAAGAAGCTGTTCCTGATCACGCTCGCGATCTACCTCTTCGCGACCGCCATGACGGCCTTGTCGTTCTCGATGTGGTGGTTCGTCTTGTTCCGCTTCCTCACCGGCTTCGGCATCGGCGGCGAATACGCGGCGATCAACTCCGCGATCGACGAGCTGATCCCCAAGCAGTACCGCGGACGCATCGACATCGTCATCAACGGCACCTATTGGCTCGGCGCGGTCGGCGGCGCGTTGCTGTCCATCGTCGCATTGAACACGAATCTGTTCCCGCCGAATGTGGGCTGGCGCTTGACCTTCGCGCTCGGCGCCGTGTTCGGCCTGATCATCCTGCTGGTGCGCAGACATGTGCCGGAAAGTCCGCGCTGGCAGTTCATCCACGGTCACGAAGACGACGCGGAACGCTCGGTCACCGCGATCGAGGCGCGCGTCCGGGACGACACGGGCGCCTCGCTCGCCGACGTCTCCGATCACCGGATCCGGATTCGGCAGCGGCGCAGCATCTCCTTCCGGGAGATCGCGGCGGTGATGGTGCGGCACTATCCGCGGCGCAGCGTGCTCGGGTTGTCGCTGTTCATCGGGCAGGCGTTCCTCTACAACGCCGTCACGTTCAACTACGCGCTCATCCTGTCCAGATCGTTCGGCATTCCGGACGACCGGGTCGGCTATTATTTCGCGGTCCTCTGCTTCGGCAACTTCCTCGGTCCGTTGCTGCTGGGCAAGTTCTTCGACACGATCGGGCGCAAGCCCATGATCGCGGGCAGCTACCTCGGCTCGGCCGTGCTGCTGCTTGGCACGGCATGGCTTTTCGCGGCGGGCCACCTGAACGCGACCACGCTCACCGCCTGCTGGACCGCGGTGCTGTTCGTCGCGTCGTGCGGCGCCAGCGCGGCGTATCTGACCGTCAGCGAGATCTTCCCGATGGAGACCCGCGCCATGGCCATCGCCTTCTTCTACGCGATCGGTACCGTCGCGGGCGGCGTCGCGGGACCGTTGGTGTTCGCCGGGCTGACCGCGAACGGCGAGCCGGGGAAGACGGCCCTGGCGTTCACCATCGGCGCGCTCGCCATGTTCGCGGCCGGTCTGGTGGAACTGGCGTATGGGGTGCGTGCGGAAGGGCGGTCGCTGGAGGATTTGGCCGAGCCGCTCAGCGCGACGCCCGAGCGGGCGCGCGTCGAGGCCGGCCAGCCGCCGCCGAGCGGATAGGACGACACCGTGGATCGTCGCTCGCGATGGCCCCGCCGCAAACCCATTACGGCACTTCGCCGCAAACGCCACCGGCGCGGCGGCGGAAACGGCGTGACGACCACGCAGAAGGCAGGTCGGTCCTGCCCCGGAATTCGCGGGGCGGTCATGGATGGGACGAGTCGCTACATCCTCGCAAGTCGAGCCGAACTCGGAGCGAGTCCTCGATTTCGAACTCCGCGAAATGTGAATGTCATGTAAACGCGCGGGGTTTTCGGTGAACTCGCTCCCGGCCCACTGTTCACGCCACGAACGACATTCCTCATCGCCCTGTGCGCGCGGCGCTTTCGGCTATGTCGCGGAAAACACTTGCACACATTCGGGCGGAAGTCGTAGAACAACTCACTGCCCGCAATTGCGCGCCGAGGGCCGGCCCGCGGCGGCCGGCCTTCTGCGCGTCGCGGCGAAACCGACGAGCCCGCGGCTCGTCAGTTGTGCCGCGGGTCGGCGGCCGAGGCGTGTGGCCGGGTGATCCGGCGATGCGCCATGACTTCGGCCCACCAACTGCTCAGCGGGCTCGGGTCGGGCCATACGATCCGATCTCGTTCTTCGTCGTCCGCGACGGGCGCTTCGGGTTTCTCGATCACGATGACGTTCCTCTGCGCTGGTGCACGTAGCCGTACACATACTTGCGGAGAGCCCTCGTGTCCGTGCGCGCCGGTAGTTTCGCGACAGAGCGCGTCGAATCGGCTGAACGTCGAGCAGCGCGGGTTCCTCGCCCCTTTTATCGGATGACCGCGCTGTCGATCCGATACACCCCACATTTACCACAGCCGACGTGAAACAAACCGCTCTTTTCGGTTTACGATCTGGACACCAAGCGGTCGCTTGTTTACATTTTTCGGCGCTGAACAGTGGAAATAGCGGGTTCGACCGGGTTTCTTACACGAAACCGAAAAAGCACCGGGTGGTGAAACACACGCGGCCAACTCGTCGCCTTCATCCACGGCAGTCGCGCTGACAGTGATCGGCCTCGGCCGCGCGTACGCGACTCCGGAACGCGGCGCGGTAGCGGCGGCGGTTGCTCCGGTCGGAGCCGCGGAGCTTTCCCCGCATCGTCACACCCGACCGCGAAGCCGGAAGCTTCGTAAATTCCTCGGCTACAACTCGTGTGGCAGCGCGCTCCCAGACGAAGGCGCCGCGCCCGAGCACCTGCGTTCGCTGATTCGGCTCGACACGCCCGGGTACCCGCCGACTGTGGTGCACCGAACCGAAGCCGTCGGCACACACGACGAAGTCACCTGGCGCCGAGCGGCACGGACCGAGTGGTCGCCGATGGTTTCCGACGACCACCGGCACGGACCTTCGCGGCCAGGGATGCCCAGGTGATACCGATGGCCGACCTCCGCCGCATCATCCATAAGCACGGGCCCTTCGCATCGGTCTGCTTCGACAGTTCCCACGACACCGAGGACGCGGCGCGCGACACCGAGCTGCACTGGCGTTCGATCGACGCCGAACTGGACCGCAGCGGAGCCCGGCCGCGCATCCGCAGGCTGCTCGCCCAGGCGATCGAACTGCACCCGCCTGCGCGGGGGCGATGCGGCAGGCTGCTCATCGCCGACGAGACCGAGGTGCTCGCCGACGAACGTCTACCGAGCCCGCCCGACATCGAGACCGTCCGCGTGTCGCCCCTGCCCTACCTGCTGCCGCTGATCGAGGCGCAGGCGGAGAAAGTACCGCATGTCGTCGCCCTCGTGGGCCGAGTGGGCTCGGAGTTGTACGGACTCGACGGCCACGGCAGCGAAACGAGGCACACCCTCCGCAGCGCCGGCCATCCGGCGCTCGAGCCTCGGCGCGACGACTGGTCGCACCACACGATCCGGCAGCGAATCGAGGACACGGCGCGACGCGACGTCCGCGAGTTCGCGGGCGAGCTGGACCGGCTCGCCGATACCGTGCGCGCGGAGGTCGTCGTGCTCGCCGGGGAAGCCTTGGCACGTGCGGAACTTCGGGCGGTGTTCGATGCGAAGGGCAGGGATGTCATCGACGCCGAAACCGGCACGCTGACACCGGGTTCGGACCCCGAGGCGCTCGACGCCGAGGTCCGCGAGATTCTGCACCGGGTGGCGGCGCAGCGGCGCCGCCGGGTCCTCGAGCGCTTCGCCGCCGAGATCGAGCGCCCGGACGGCTTGGCGGTGGCCGGACTGGCCGCGACCACCAGCGTGCTGCGCGCCGCCACCGTGGAGCGGCTACTGCTCGATCGCGGGGTGCTGGGTGACCGATTGGTGCTGGCCGGGTCGGCCCCGAACCCCCTGATCGGCCCGGCCACGAACGGCTCGGCCGGTGAGATGCGCCGCGCCGACGAGGCGCTGCCGGTGGCCGCTCTGGCGATCGGGGCCGAGATCGTCCTGGTCGACGCCGTGGCAGCCCTGCACGACGGGGTCGGCGCCGTGCTGCGCGACCACTAGGACCGCTCCCTACGACTTCGGGATGCGCTCGTGCAAGGTGAGCAGCATGTGGTCGAAGGCGGTCTGCACCCCGGGCGGCGCCGGGGGCAGCCGGTCGATTTCGGCGATGAGCTGGGCGGCGAGGTCGCGCAGCTTGACGTTGGTCTCCTGCGAGCGCCACTGCAAGACGTGAAATGCCTGGTCGGCGTTGATCCGGTAGACCCGCATCAGCACGCCTTTGGCCTGCTCGATCAGCGCGCGCGCTTCGACGAGTCGCGGCAGCGTGTCGTCGAGCAGATCCTGGCGGTCCTCGGCGATGGTGGCCGTCAGGTCGACGTAGTAGCCCGCGGTGCCGACCACGGTGCCGTTCTTGTCGGTCATGGTGTCGCCCAGTACGAGCACATGGTGCGGCACACCCGCGGTGTCGATGATGCGATGACGGCTGCAGAACGGCTCGGCGTTGCGCACCGACTTCTCGATCGCCTCCGCGACGTGATCCCGGTCCTCGGGGTGCTTGTGCGCGAGCAGCAACTCGGTCGTCGGCGTCACCGCGTCGGGTCCGTAGCCGTGCATCGCGGCGACCTCGTCCGACCACTCCCAGTGCTGGTCGGCGAACCAGAACCGGAAGCTTCCCGTGGCTTGCGGGATCCCCGCACCGACTACCCTGGCTACGGTGCCTTCGGCCGTGTCCACGGTTGAGTCGCCCGATTCGTTCATCGCGTAAGTATGCTCCTACCTGCAGCGTCTCACCTGATCCCGGCGATCGAAGCGGACTTCGACCGCGCACCGCACGCGGTGACAACATCATCTTATTCCCGGCGGCAGGGCCGGCCGGACGATTCGCCGCGAGCCCGTCACCATGGCCGGGATAGTCTTGGGGTCGTGGCGGGGGCGGGGGGGGGGGCCCCCCCCCCCCCCCCC